>NZ_JBHWBP010000631.1:0-1999 GCF_042735575.1 Streptomyces sp. NPDC059564
ACCGACACCCAAATCAAAATCCGCGGCTTCCGCATCGAACCCACCGAAATCGAAACCACCCTCACCACCCACCCCCACATCACCCAAGCCACCCTGGTCCACGGCGACCAGCAGCTGACGGCGTACGTGACCACCGCCCCCGGGGCCCCCGTACCGAGCCCCGACGTCCTCCGCGACTGGCTGCGGGAGCGGCTGCCCGAGCACATGGTCCCGGCCCGGTTCGCGGTGCTGGACCGGCTGCCCCTCACCCCCAACGGGAAGATCGACAAGGCAGCCCTGCCGACGGTCGAGGCCCCGCTCACCACCGGCGGCCGGCAGCCGCGCACGGAGGCCGAGGAACTCCTGCGGTCCCTCATCGGCGAGGTGCTCGGCGCCGTCGCGCCGCTCTCGATGGACGACAACTTCTTCGACCACGGCGGCCATTCGCTGCTCGCCGCCCGCCTGACGAACCGGATCGCCGCCACCCTCGGCGTCACCCTCACCCTCCGCGACGTCTTCCAGCACCCCACCCCCGCCGCCCTCGCCCGCCGGATCGACGAGGTCTGCGACCGGCCCGCCCTGCCGCCGCTCACCGGCCGCCTGCCCCGCCCCGAGCCGCTCCCGCTGTCCTTCGCGCAGCAGCGGCTGTGGCTGGTGGCCACCGGACTGGGCGGGCAGGGGACCTCGTACAACGTGCCGATGGCGGTCCATCTGGAGGGCGAACCCGACCTCTCGGCCCTCCGCGCCGCCTTCCTCGACCTGGCGGGCCGTCACGAACCGCTGCGTACCCGCTTCGTCCCCTCGGACGGCGATCCGTACCAGGTCGTGGATCCGGTCCCGGCGCCCGCCTTCGAGGTGCGTACGGTCGAGCCCGAGGACCTGGAGTCCGAACTCCTCGCCGCCGCCCGCCACTCCTTCGACCTGTCCACCGAACATCCCCTACGGGTCACCCTGTTGGGCACGGGCAACGACCGGTACACGCTCCTCGTCCTCCTCCACCACATCGCCACCGACGGGCAGTCCCTGCGGCCGCTGTTCGAGGACCTGTCCCTCGCCTACGCGGCCCGTCTCGCGGGCACCGCCCCCGCGTGGCCGCCGCTGCCCGCCGAGTACGCCGACTTCGCGCTCTGGCAGCGCACCGCCCTCGCGGGCGGACCGCTGGAGACGCAGCTCGCGTACTGGAAGACGGCCCTGGCCGGCCTGCCCGAGGAGCTGGGGCTGCTGCCTGACCGGCCACGGCCGCCGGTGGCGGGGCAGAGCGGCGGGATGGTCCGGGTCGACTTCGGGACCGAACTGTACAAGCGGGTGGTGGAACTGGCGCGGGCCGAGCGGTGCACTCCGTTCATGGTGGTCCAGGCGGCGCTGGCGGCCACGCTGACCCGGCTGGGCGCGGGCACGGACGTCCCCCTGGGCTCGCCGGTCGCGGGCCGGCCGGACGAGGCGCTGACCGGGCTCGTCGGGTTCTTCGTCAACACCCTGGTGCTGCGCACCGACACCTCGGGGAACCCGGCCTTCCGGGAGTTGCTGGCCCGGGTGCGTACCGCCGACCTGGACGCGTTCGCTCACCAGGACGCCCCGTTCGACCTGGTACTGGAGGCCGTGAACCCGGCGCGTTCCCTGGCCCGGCACCCGCTGTTCCAGGTCTGCCTGGCCCTCGAATCGGGGCCGCGGGTGGTGCCGGACCTGCCCGGGCTGCGGGCGGGGTCGGCGGAACCGCTGGCCACCGGGGCCGTCAAGTTCGACCTGGAGTTCCTCTTGCACGCCGAGGAGGACGCGGGGCTGACGGGGGCGGTGCTGTACAGCTCCGATCTGTACGACCGGGCCACGGTGGAGCGGATGACCGCGATGCTGCGGCGGACGCTGGAGCAGGCCGCGCGGGAGCCGGGGGTCCGGCTGTCGGAGCTGGAGGTCCTCGGTGAGGCGGAGCGGCGGCAGGTGCTGGAGGAGTGGACGGGTACCCGCGCGGAGACCGGCGAGGACACCCTGGTCGACCGCTTCGAGGAACAGGCCCGCCTACGCC
>NZ_JBHWBP010000632.1:0-1986 GCF_042735575.1 Streptomyces sp. NPDC059564
CCTATCCGGGCTGTGCCTGCGACGTGCCCTCGACGCTCTACAGCTACTCCTTCACCCCGGACACGGCTTGGAGCCGCGTGTTCGCCGGACAGGAGGAGATCCGTGCCTACCTCGCCGCCACGGCCGAGCGGTACGGCCTCGCCGAGGTGCTGCGCTGCGGCGTGGAGGTGCGCGAAGCCCGGTGGGATCCAGCCGTCGGGCGCTGGCTGCTGGAGACCAACGACGGCTCCTACAGCGCCGCGGTCCTGGTCATGGCCACCGGTCCGTGGCACGTCCCACGCCCCTTGGACGTGCCGGGGCTCGACGGATTCGCCGGCCCCGTACTCCACACCGCCCGCTGGGACGACAGCGTCGACCTGTCCGGGAAGCGGGTGAGCGTGGTCGGCAGCGACGCCTCAGCCGTGCAGGTCGTTCCCGCCATCGCCGACCGGGCGGCGGCCGTGCACCTCTTCCAGCGCACCGCCCAGTGGATCCTGCCCAAGCCCGACCTGCCCCTGCCCCGCGCTTTCAACCAGGTCGTCAGCCGCCTGCCCGGTGCCCGCCGCGGCCTGCGCGCATCCCAGTACGCCCTGCAGGAAGGCTTCGGCTACGCCTTCCGTCACCCGAAGCTGGCACGCCTCCTCGAAGCCGGCGCCCTGGCGCACCTTCGACTCGCCGTCGCCGACCCGCAGCTGCGCCGGGCCCTCACGCCCGACTACCGGCTGGGCTGCAAGCGCCTGCTCACCTCCAGCACCTACTACCCCGCCCTGAGCCGGCCGCACGTGCGCCTGCACGCCACCGCGGTGAGCGCCGTGCGGGGCAACGAGGTCGTCGGCGCCGACGGGACGGTCGCCGAGACGGACGTCCTCATCACCGCCACCGGTTTCCGCGTCGGTGAACTCCCCCTGGCCCGGACCCTGTACGGCGCGGACGGCCGGACCCTGCACGATGCCTGGGACGGCGAACCACAGGCCTACCTCGGCACCACAGTCAGCGGCTTCCCCAACCTCTTCCTGCTTCTGGGCCCCAACCTGCTCGGCGGGTCCACCTCCGCCGTCACCGTGCTGGAAGCCCAGCTCACCTACCTCGCCAGCGCCCTGACCCATCTGGGCCAGACCGGCAACCAGGCCCTGGATGTCCGGCCCGGCGTTCAAAACGCCCACAACAAGTCCGTACAGAAGGCGCTGGCATCCACGGTCTACAACACCGGAGGCTGCACCAGTTACTACCTCACCCCCAGTGGCCGCAACACCTTCGCGTGGCCCTGGTCTACCCCTCGCCTCACACGCCGCCTGAACCGCTTCGACCCCACCGCCTACATCTGGCAGCCCCGACTCGCTCCGCTGCCCGCCCCGCGGGCGGCGCAGGACGACAGCCTGCCGACTCCCGCACACAGGCAGCAGAACTGACAGCGCCGAACCGTCCGGACTCCCGGAACTGCTCCCCGCGCCCGGACTCTCCGGTTATGTCGCTCATCGTGCGTGCGCACGGCCGGATTGGAAGGGTCCGGACGGAAACATCGCTGCTCCCACCGGGTCGACGGCTCCAGGACCCTGACCAGGCCGTCGGCGGCGGTGCCGCAGCGGGACGACCGCGGGCGCCGCCATCGGGTGCACGCCCGACCCCCATCCGGCCCTGTCGGCAGTCGTGTTGAACCACTGGTAGGAAACTTTCCTATCCTATACGCTCCCGACGGCGGCTTGGCGCGGTGCCCGATGACAGCGGAATGACATGGGCATGACGTTCTCAGTGAGAGCTCTGACCCGGCCGCCGTGACGCTGTCCCCTGCACGCCCCCATGCTCCCGGGGGAGGGGGTGGCGTTCTCCGCACCGGTGTCCAGCTCTCGCCGTCCCCAGGCCAAGGAGTCAGGCATGCACCTGTACGCCTCCCCCCCCCCCCCCCCCCCCCCCCCGCCCCGAGAGGGGCCGCCCCGCCCGTGGGGCCCCGGGGGGCGCCCGCGGGGCCGGCCGCCGCGCCCCGGGCCCCGGCCGGGCGGCCGCCGCGCG
>NZ_JBHWBP010000633.1:0-1955 GCF_042735575.1 Streptomyces sp. NPDC059564
CACCGGAGCCTCGGGCTCCGGCCGGGGCCCCTCGGGTTCGGTGGTCTCCGGCACCGGTTCGGGCTCGGGTTCGACCGTCCGCTTCCGGGTCGTCGACGGCGCGGGCGCGCCGCCCCCGTCGCCGTCATCGGGCGTCGCGGCGGGCCGCGGGGCGGCCGGAACGGACTCCGCGGCCCTGGGCGGCGGATCCTCCGCGGAGAACAGGTCCTTGCCGGCCGCCACCGCACCGATGATGGTGGCGATGACGCCGACGACGACCAGCACCGGGTGCTCGGCCAGTTTTCTCTGCCCACCACTCAAAGCGGCCTCTTCCTCCCCGGCCCCGGCTCAGCCTCACGACCACCGGGGCGACGCTGTGCGCTGCCGACCTTAACGCTCCGTGGTCCGCCCCGACGGGCGAACGCGGAAGGCGAAACGCCGCGACCGAGTGGCCTGAAGAGGTGTTCGCTTCCCCCGGGACCGCCCGCCTACGCGGAACCCGCCGTCAGCAGGGATTCGCCCACCGCCGTGCGGGCGTAGAGGACCGAGCGGCCTGCGCGGTGGGCGCTGACCAGGCCCGCGTCCCGCAGGGCCGTCAGGTACTGGGACACCGCCGCCGGGGAGAGCCCCGTGCGGGCGGCCAGTTCCGTGGTGGAGGCCGGGGCGTCCAGCTCCGCCAGCAGCCGGGCCCGCGAGCGGCCGAGCACGGCGGCCAGCGCCGCCGTCCCGACGGCCGGTCGCGGCGCCCACAGGGAGCCGGTTCCCCGCGCCGGATAGGCCAGTTGGGGCGGCTCGGGCAGCGCCACCCGGGTCAGCGGCACCGGCCCGGTGAAGGCCGAGGGGATCAGCACCAGCCCGGCCCCCGCCGTCCTGCGCGACAGGGACCGCTCCCGCAGCGCCAGCCGCAGCGCGTTGTCGGACCAGCTCATCGAGGCGTGCAGGTCGTTGAAGAGCCGGGCCGCGCCCTGCTCGGCGACCTGCCGGGAGCGGTGGAAGACGTCCGCGTCGAGCACGGCCCGGATCCGCGCCCAGTAGGGGGCCAGCGCGAGCTCCCAGTAGCCCTCGATCTCCTCCGCGACCCGGACCAGCCGCCCGGGCGGGTCGGCGTACAGGGCCCGTGACCGGGGGCCGAGCCGCCCCTGTTCCCGGGCCAGGCGGTCGAGGTCCCGGCGTACGGCGGCGGCGGGCGCGGCCCTGATGCGGGCCAGTTCCTGCGCCAGGGTGGGCGCGGGCCCTTCGGGGGCCGGGTTCAGGAAGTCCGGTACGAAGCCGCGCGGCGGGACCAGCTCCGCCAGCCAGCCCCGGTCGAGCCCGGCGGCCGTCAGCCGCGCCCCCACCTGGGCGGTCCACGGGCCGTGCACGGGATGGGCCGCGCCCGACCTCAGCAGCCGCATGCTGGTGCCGACCTCCCACATCGGGGAGACGGCGAACCGCATCTGCGCCAGGTCACCGGCCGAGAACACCAGCCTGACCGGCCCGACCGGGTTGTCGAACCGCACCAGAACGACCATCCCTCCCCGGGGATTCACGCATGTACGAATCCGTGGCGGTGAGCGTACCGGCCGGTGGATCATTCCGGCATGACTACGGAAACGATCAACGCGGCGGCATCGGGCACCTGGAAGCTCGGTGACCTCGCCGTCAACCGCATCGGCTTCGGGGCGATGCGCATCACGCAGACCGGGCCGGCGCTCCAGGCCGACGCCGCCTCCAGCGGGCGGGACCGGGCCATCGCCGTCCTGCGCCGCGCGGTCGCACTCGGCGTCAACCACATCGACACCGCCGCCTTCTACTTCTCCCCGCTCCGCTCCGCCAACGAGCTGATCAACAGCGCGCTGGGCGGCCCCTACCCGGACGACCTCGTCATCGCCACCAAGGTCGGGCCCGCCCGCGACGCGTCGGGGGAGTGGGCGGACCACGCCGGGCCCGGCGACCTGCGCGGCCAGGTCGAGGAGAACCTCCGCCAGCTCGGCCGC
>NZ_JBHWBP010000634.1:0-1952 GCF_042735575.1 Streptomyces sp. NPDC059564
GGGGTGGAGGCTCGGAATCAAAAGGAAACGAAATATCATTCCGAGTGTGCTTCTTTTTTCTGTTCTTGAATTCTATTATTTCCAATGTTAGAATTATGTTAACAACTTGTTAGGAGTGTGTTTGGATGGAAGAGAAAAAACAAATTGGACCTCGAATTACTGTTGAAACATTTAAAAAGCTAGAGTTATTAGCCGAACATTTTACAAAACACAATGAATTTGGAAGAGTTTCAAAAGATGCTGTAATTGAGTTTGCTATTAAGGAATTGTATAGGGACTATTTGGGAAAAGGACGCTAATTTTTGTTGAAAAACTGACTTCGGATTTGGGGTTCTTTATTATTAACTTGATTTTAATTAAACATTACAGGAAAAATTGAGGGGAAATGGATGGATAAACGCAATGGTGACGCGGTTTTCATAGCTCCAAATGATGTTGTAAAAGTGACCACTATGAATCACGTCATTGAAGTTCAGCATATGGAGAAGATGAACCGGAAAAATAATATCAAAAAATTGGACAAGGATAGGTTTGTAGACCTCTCTACTGGGGAGATCCGGGAGTTCGAGCATTCGGAAAATCGGCAGGAAAATTATAATTCTTTGAGACAAACCTTTAAGAAGCTGCGTTATTTGATAAATAACAATTTTATAGGACGGCCAAATGAATTACATATAACTTTGACATACAAGAAAAATATGACGGACACGAAAAAACTTTATAGTGATTTTCAAAATTTTATCGACAGGTTGCGTTATAAATACAAGAAAGAAAGTTCGATAGATTATTTATCGGTGGTAGAGCCACAAGGACGTGGAGCCTGGCATTGTCATGTTTTAATGCGCTTTAATGATTTGGATAAGATTTATATTAAAAATGCTGAATTAAGGAGTCTATGGGGTTTAGGATTTGTAACAATCAAGTCATTAAAGGATATAGACAACATAGGAGCCTATTTGAGCGCTTATTTGACTGATATAGACCTAGAAGATGTCCAAGACAGGGAAACAGCCTTAAAAGTGGCTTCAGAGGGCTGTGAGGTGCAAACAAAGATCGTAGAAGGTCGGGAAAAGAAATTTTTAAAAGGCGGACGGCTGCACATGTATCCTTCCGGAATGAATATGTATCGAAAATCAAAAGGGATTGTTAAGCCGGAACGGGAAGAAATGAAGTTCGGAGACATAAAAAAAGTAGTGGGTTCGGCAAAACCACACTACGAGAAAAGTTATCATGTCGAAAATGACAATTTTGAAAACACAATTTCGTTTCTCCAGTATAACACAAAACGTGATTTTTGAAGCAAAACGGTTCCTCTTTATGGAGCCGTTTTTTTTATTTCCCGAAGGGTTATTTGTCAGAATGACAAACCGATTTCGAGCCGGCGAGAACCCATTGTCACACCACGATTTAGGGGGTGTGTATAAATGGGCACTCTCTGTGAAATTTGAAGCTTTGAAATTCCGAATGGCGCACTTATACACTCTGTCGAGTGAGTGCTAAAATGCTGAAGCATTTCCGTCAAGCGTGTGGAGGAATCTTGTAGAGAGATATAGCATAGATACCCGTATCTCTAGAGATATTTTGGTATATCCCTGCTATATCTATGGGGTATCTATGCTATATCTTTGGCTTCAAAAACGGCACCTGTTCTAAGAGCATAGAAACTCAACAGGCACAGCCTGTTTGACACCCTTTTTTTTAGGGTGGCACCGAGTTTCCTTATGCTCTTTTTCTCTGAAGCTAAACCTGTTTTATATGTCGTAGTCTTTTTATTGGGAGTGACCCCTTGCTGTACAATTTCCGGAGGTGCCGATAAGGGACGAATTTTCCCTTGTCGGTTGCCTTTGGGGATTGTAAGGGGTGGAGGCTCGGAATCAAAAGGAAACGAAATATCATTCCGAGTGTGCTTCTTTTTTCTGTTCTTGAATTCTATTATTTCCAATGTTAGAATT
>NZ_JBHWBP010000635.1:0-1940 GCF_042735575.1 Streptomyces sp. NPDC059564
CGTAGGTGTCCAGGACTATGACGCTCTGGACATGGACGTGGGTGACGATCAGGCCGGGGAGCAGCGTTGCTCCTTGTGCGTCGAGGGCCTCTCCGGGGGTTGCGGAGGGCTCGCGGATCAGGCCGTCCTCCAGGGCAACCGAGGTGGGGTCGGTGAGGTGGTGTCCATCGAAGATCCGGACGTTGCTGATGGTGGTCCTCGCCGGGTTGTCCATGGTTCCTCCGTCGCGGGTGGGGGCAACTCCTGCTGGTCCTGCTCATGAACACTGGCTGTGCGCGCTGCTGACCGGGCTCGGATTCCGAGGATCGGGTGGTGCGGTCCATCCGAACCGCACCACCAGCGCGTCACCGGCCTCGATCGTGACACCTTCACGCAACTCGGCGGCATCGAGGTCCCGAGCGGTGACCGCGAAGCCGGTGGGTTGGGGGCCGTTCGCTGCGTGGCCGAGCAGCACTCCCCGCGTGGCCACGCCGGTGGCGAACGCCGTTGTGGAACCAAGCTTGACCCCGGGCGGAGGTGGTGATCAGTTCCTCGGCGACCCACCGTGCGACGTTGTCGGGGTAGGGCGCTGCCGGTCCGGTTCATCCGATGTGCGTCGTCCGGGGGGTGGGAGGTACGTCGCGGCACAGTGAAGGACGCCAGGGTGCCCATTCGCTGTGCCGTACACCGGCACCGCCCGCCTCGCGCGGCCAGTTCTGGTGAGGCTCGCTTATTTGCTCTGCAGCTTCCCCAGCGGGTTGGGTTCTTCCTCCAGCGCGGTGGCCGCGGCCTTCCAGCTGGTGTCATCGGGGTTGAGGGCGCTGCGCAGGTAGGCTCCTTCGCCCTCGACGGCACCGACCACCCGACCCGCAAGGCCCAGGGCAGTGTGATCCGCCGGTACGTCATCTGGCGGAACAGGAACGCCGCTGACAAACGCCTCACTGCTCTCGTCCACAGGGCGAACGCCGCCTGACCGGCGCTGCCAGCGTCTGTCTTGGGTGGTCAGGTCCCGTTCGGTGGCGCACTCATCGCTGCCGTCAGGAATGTGAGCGCCCATCGTCTGGCCGCGTCGCCCGCTACCGGGGACTCGCAGCCGGGGGAGGGCTGCTGGTGGACCTGGAGGCGGTCGACGGCCGTCACGGCAAAGATCCCCCGCATCCGGAACCGCAGCTCCTCCGGGGAAAGGCCGGGCAGAGCGCGTGCGAAGGCCGCGAAGTAGCGCTCACGGACCGAGTCCTCGGCCGGGCCGGTCCAGCTGCGTGCCTCCTCGGCCGGGTCGCTGAGGATCGTCACGATCAGCCGGGACGTCCGGGCGCCGCCGTCGTCGGCCGGCATCTCGTCGAACAGAGGCCCTGCGAACGCCTCCACCAGTTCGCTGACCGACGGGTCGGGGGTCCGGGCGAGCAAGGTATCGAGCCCGGCGCACTGGGCAGCGGTGATGGGCTCGACCACGCGGCGGGCGACTGCCGCCATCAGCTCCGACTTCGAGCCGAAGTGGTAGCCGACAGCGGCCAGGTTCGCTCCGGCGCGTTGGGTGATCGCGCGGACCGAGGTGCCGCGGTATCCGTGCTCGGCGAAGAGGTGCTCGGCCGCGTCGAGGATCTGGGCGCGGGTGTCTGGGGTTGCCACATGACGGACTATACATATGATTGAATGAAACGAACGTATGAATCAAACGGTCGTGTAAGTGAGGGTGCGCAATGAAGCTGCTCGTGTACGGCGCCGGGGTTCTCGGCAGTCTGTTCGCCGCCCGGCTGCATGAGGCCGGCCACGACGTCTCGCTCCTCGCCCGAGGCGAGCGCCTGACCGCTCTGCACCGGCACGGCGTGCAGCTCGCCGAGGAAGACGGCCCGGTCGGGCGGGTATCCGTACCGGTGGTCGAGCACCCGGACGGCGCGTACGACCTCATCACCGTTTTCGTGCGCACCCACCAGGTGGACGGGGTGCTGGAGTCACTCGCC
>NZ_JBHWBP010000636.1:0-1939 GCF_042735575.1 Streptomyces sp. NPDC059564
GGGGAGTACCTCGATGAGATCCATGCCGCGAACGTAGGCACCCGGTCCGGCGCCGCGCGCCCGACTTCGCCGGGAGCGCAGTACGCCCGGGGCGCAATGCGCCCCGGGCGAACGTGCGTTGTCAGGCCGGTGGGCCTCAGGCGCGCTTGGACTCCGCGTAGTTGACCAGGAAGAGGGCCTCGGCCACCGACAGGCGCTCCAGCTCCTCCGGGGAGACACTCTCGTTCACCGCGTGGATCTGCGCCTCCGGCTCGCTCAGGCCGATCAGCAGCATCTCGGCCTCCGGGTACAGCGACGTCAGCGTGTTGCACAGCGGGATCGATCCGCCCATGCCGCTGACCTGCATCTCCTGGCCCGGGTACGCCACCTGCATGGCCTCCGCCATCGACGCGTACGCCGGGCTGGTGGTGTCCGCCTGGAAGGGCTGGCCCTGTCCGACGACCTCCAGCTCCAGCTTCGCCTGCCACGGGGTGTGCGCCACCAGGTGCGCCTCCAGCAGCTTGATGGCCTCGGTGGTGTCCACGCCCGGCGGCACGCGCAGGCTGATCAGCGCGCCCGCGCTCGCGTGCACGGAGGGGGTCGCGCCGATCACCGGCGGGCAGTCGATGCCGAGGACGGTGACGGCAGGACGGGCCCACAGCCGGTCCGCGATGGTGCCCTCGCCGATCAGGCCGACGCCGTCCAGGACCCGGGCGTCGGCGCGGAAGTCGGCCTCCGGGTACTGCAGGCCCTCCCACACCGCGTCCGCGGCGAGCCCGTCCACGGTGGTCGAACCGTCCGCCGCGCGCAGCGAGTCCAGCAGCCGGATCAGGGCCGCCAGCGCGTCGGGGGCGACGCCGCCGAACATCCCGGAGTGCAGGTTGCCGCCCAGGGTGTCGATCTTCACCTTGACGAGCGTCATGCCGCGCAGGGTGGCGGTGACGGTCGGCAGGCCCAGGCGGAAGTTGCCCGCGTCCCCGATGACGATGGTGTCGGCGGCGAGCAGCTCCGGGTGGGCCTCGGCGTACTGCTGGAGGCCGCCGGTGCCCTGCTCCTCCGAGCCCTCGACGATCACCTTGACGGAGACCGGCACGCCGCCGTTCGCCTTCAGCGCACGCAGCGCCAGCAGGTGCATGATGAAGCCGCCCTTGCAGTCCGCGGCGCCGCGCCCGTACCAGCGGCCGTCGCGCTCGGTCAGCTCGAAGGCGGGGGAGATCCAGGCGTCGTCGTCCAGCGGCGGCTGCACGTCGTAGTGCGCGTACAGCAGGACGGTCGGGGCGCCCTCGGGGCCGGGCAGGAAGCCGTACACGGACTGGGTGCCGTCGGGGGTGTCGAGCAGCGCCACGTCCTGGAAGCCCTCGGCGCGCAGCGCGTCGGCCACCCAGTTCGCGGCGCCCTCGCTCTCGCTCTGGGGGAACTGTGCCCAGTCCGCGACCGACTGGAAGGCCACCAGCTCGGTCAGCTCCGCCTTGGCGCGGGGCATCAGCGAGGCGATGGTCTCGGCGATCGGATTCTGGGACATGGGCACGCTCCTCGTGGGTGCGACGTTGGTGTAAGTGCCGGGGTACGGCGAATGCAAGGCGAAAGACAGTGCCGATCCTCGCACAGAGGGGCGAGGCGGACTCTCCCCGTAGGATTTCCACGGCATCGGAGCAACCGCGTGATCAGGAGCAGCAGCACATCGTGAGCAGCGACGACGACGTAAACGGCGCAAGCGCAGGGCAGGCCGCTCGGGGGGCGGACGACGGGACGGCGGACGTCGCCCCCGAGGCGAACGCGGAAGCGGGTCAGGAAGCGGGTGTGGAAACGGCCGCGGAGCCGGAGGCGGTCCCCGAGGGTTCCGGCGAGGTGTGGGACGTCGTCGTGGTCGGCGCCGGACCGGCCGGCGCCTCGGCTGCGCACGCGGCCGCCGCCGGGGGGCGGCGGGTCGGGCTGGGGGAGTAGGCGGTGCTGCCCGGGT
>NZ_JBHWBP010000637.1:0-1925 GCF_042735575.1 Streptomyces sp. NPDC059564
TTTTGTTTTTTTTTTTTTACTCAACCCTCCAGAAGCTCCACCCCCGGGGGGGGGGGGGCCCCCCCACCCCCCCCCCCCCCGCCAACTGCTCGTGAAGCTGGGCGCCGGAGGACTGACCCTGGATGCCGTGGCCGGAGACGGCGGCCTCGCCGTCGCCGACGTGGAGGCCGTCTTCCCGCACCGGGACGACCTGCTGACCGCCCTGGTCATCGACGCCTACGACGACTCGGCCGCCGCCATGGAGCGGGCCGACGAGGCCGCCCGGGCGGCCGGCGCCACCGCGGGCGCGCGGCTCCTCGCCGTCACGCGCGCCCTGCGGGCGTGGTCCTTCGCCAACACCGCGGAGTTCACGCTGATCTACGGCTCGCCCGTACCCGGCTACCACGCCCCGCAGGACACCGTCCCGCCCGCCTCGCGCACCCCCGCGGTGCTGGCCGGCATCGTACGGTCCGCCCTGGAGGCCGGTGAACTGACCCCGCCCCGGCGGGCGGTGCCCGGGCCGCCGCTGCTGCGCCCCGAGGCCGTCGAACTGTTCGGCGGGGTCCCCGAGGCCCCGTTCTCGGACCTCGTCGAGCGCGGCATCGTGCTGTGGAGCAGCCTGATCGGACTCCTGGTGTTCCAGGTCTTCAGCCGTACCCACGACAGCGTCCGCGACGAGTCCGCCTACTTCGACTACGCCATCGCGGTGGCGGCCGAAGGCATCGGACTCGCCGTCCCCTCGGACCGGACCACCGTCACCATCACCGACTAGACCGTCTGCCGCGCGTGCGGCACCGGCGGGGAATCAGGCCGTGAACACCACCAGAACCCTTTGCTTCGTCATCGCGGCGCTCTCGTCGTACGCCGCACTCGTCTACCGGCTGAGCCAGGTCCGGCGGAGCTGGCGCGACAGCGCCTACCGCACGCTCGTGATCACTCTGCTGCTCCAGTGCCTCACCTTCACGATGGGCGCCGTCGCCATGGGAGGCGACACCTTCCTGGGCGTCGGCAACCTCGCCATCCTCGTGATGCACGTGTCGGCGGTCGCCTTCTGCGTCAGCGCCCAGATCATCCTGCTGCGCTGGGCCACCGCCACCGAGGAAACGGTGCGCAGGGCCCGCTACTGGCTGATCACCGGCATCGCCGTCAACGCGTTGCTGATCGCGCTGTTCTTCATCGCCGACGGTCCCGGCCGGCCGGCGACGGACTTCAACACGGGCAGCGGCCAGCCGCTGGTCCTCGTCTACCTCCTGGTCTTCATCGTGTCCCAGGCGGTTCCGTGCGTCACCATCTTCCGCCAGTGCGGCCCCTACGCGCGGATGACGGACAAGGCCTCGCTGCGCCAGGCGCTGCACATGCTCTCCGTCGCGGCGGTGATCCTGTTCCTCTACTGCCTGTGCAGGACGGTGAACATCCTCACGGCCGCGGCCGGGATCGACATCGGCGCCTGGACGGTCGCCGCCTCGGTCTTCAGTGCGGCGGGCATCGTCACGCTCTCGCTCAGCCTCACCATCTCCTCCTGGGAGGGGCCGGTCGCCAGACTGACCGACTGGGCGCGCAGGTACCGCTCCTACCGGGCGCTGTACCCGCTCTGGCGGGACCTGTACGAGTCCTCGCCGGACATCGTCCTGGAGCCGCCGGGCTCCGCTTCGGTCTCGGACCTCGACTACCGCCTGCACCGCCGGGTCATCGAGATCCGGGACGGGTGGCGGGACCTGCGCCCCTACATCGACCGCTCCGCGCACGGCGGCGACGCGGCGGATCCCGGGGCGGGCGAGGAGTACCGGCAGGCGTTCGCCGAAGCCGCCCAGATCAGACAGGCGTTGAACGCCAAGCGCGCCGGAACCATCCCCGATCACAACAAGGACGCCGGCGACTTCGACGACCGGGACCCGGACAACTTCACCGCGGAAGTCGCCTGGCTCACCAAGGTCGCGTCCGTCTAC
>NZ_JBHWBP010000638.1:0-1899 GCF_042735575.1 Streptomyces sp. NPDC059564
GTCCAGCACGGCCGTGAGGGCGTCCCGCATTTCCTCGGCGCGGGTCCGGCCGAACCGCACCCGGACCCCGGCCCCCGCCTCCACCACCTGACGCGCCACGATCGGCTGGTCGTCCCGGATCGGGGCGACCACGAGCGGCAGCCCGTGCGCGAGGGCCTCGCAGACCGTGTTGTGCCCGGCGTGGCAGACCACCGCGTCCAGGTGCGGGAGCAGCGACGGCTGCGGTACGCGCTCCAGGTGCAGGACGTTGGCGGGCGCGGACGCGATGAGCGAGGCGGGTGCGACCAGCACGAACTGGACCTGGTCCACGAGCCGTTCGGCGGCTCCGAGGACCGCGCCGTAGAAGCGGGCCCCGGCCTCCTGGTTGAGGGTCCCCAAGGAGACCAGGACCCGCTGCCGGGCCGGATCCAGCGCCTGCCAGGGGAAGCCGGGCCCGGTCGGGCGGGCCCCGAAGGCCGGGCCGACGAAGGCGTAGTGGGACGGGAAGTCCTCAGCCCTGCCCACGAGTTCGGGCGTGGAGAAGACCAGCACCAGCCGCTCGGAGAACCGCGGATCCCAAGCGGACCCGGCGGCGCCCTCGTCACCGCCCACGTCACCGCACTCGGCGAGGAGCCCGCCGATCTGTCCGGCCACCCACTCCCCGACCTTCGGGAAGTCGGCGAACGGCCGCGTCAGCTCGGCCGAGGTGCTGGCGGAGGTGACCCAGGGGATCCCGAGCCGCCGCGCGACCACCGGCCCCGCGAGCGCCTGCTGGTCGGCGACCACCAGGTCCGGGGCGAAGGCGCGGGCGGCCCCGGCCACGCCGGGGACCATCGCGCGGGCCAGCGGGATCAGCGCCTCCTCCCACAGGAACCGCAGGGCCCCGACCCCGCGCAGGTCCCGCCACCGCGTGTGCAGATCGGCGTAGCCGCCGCCGGCCCGCTCGCCGGACGGCAGGATCCGGGCGTGCGCGGGCAGCAGCCGGGTCAGCGGTCCGGCCGGCCCGGTCCAGGCGATCTCGTGACCCCGGGAGGCCAGTTCGGCGGCCACGGCCACCGTCGGATTGACGTGCCCCGCCAGCGGCGGCACCACGAACAGGACCCTCATCGGACCAGCGCTCCCACCCGGGACCGGGCAGCGACGGCGGCGGTGGTGGCGTCGAGGTGGGCCAGCACGGTGGCCCGCAACACCCCGCTGCTCTCCTTCAGTACGTCGTGCCCCAGCCCCGGCAGGATCTGCAGGGTCGCCACGTGCGCGGCGTGCTCGGCCAATTCCCGTGCTCCGGGCACCAGTTCCGAGTGCTCGCCGCACACGATCAGCAGCGGGCAGCGCAGTCCGGCGTAGTCGGCCGGGGTGAAGGTGCGGCTGGCCGCGATGTCGTCGATGAGGGTGGTGCGGTTGAGCAGGGCGTCGGCGATGGCCGTGAGGTGGGCGGCCTTGCGCAGCCGCAGGGTGAGCAGCTCGGCGGGCACCGGGCTGTCCTCCAGGCTGAGCGCGGCGGCCGACAGCGTGTCGACCATGTTCTCCACCCAGGCGCCGCTGAGCGGTGGTTCGAGGAGGGTGAGACCGGCCACGAGGTCGGGCCGGGCCAGGGCCGCGTGCAGCGCGAGCGTGCCGCCGTAGCTGTTGCCGACCAGGTGGATCCTGCGGCCGCCGAGGCCGATGGCGCCGAGGACGGAGAGGAGGTCCCGTACGGCGGTGCGGCTGTCGTAGCCGGTGGCGGGGCGCTCGCTGCGGCCGTGGCCGCGCAGGTCGTACAGGACGACCTCGTGCCCGGCGCGCGCCACCGGCAGGGCGAGGGGGCAGTAGAAGGAGGAGAGGTTGTCGACGACCAGCCCGTGCAGGAACACGACGACGGGCCGCTCGGCGGACGCGTCGGAGCCGGCCGCGGCCGCCGACGGCAGTTGCTGTACGTGGAAG
>NZ_JBHWBP010000639.1:0-1867 GCF_042735575.1 Streptomyces sp. NPDC059564
TCCGTAGGGAACAGGACGGCCGCGGGCACGCCGAAGACGTGCGTGAGCCACTCACGCGAAGGAGAGGGGATCGTCGGCGGGGGATCGAGCGGGGGTGAAGCACCCCTGCCGCCTTGCGACTCATCCAGTTCTACAGACGCCCCGACGGCGTGGCAAAGGGCCCGCTTACTAGCGGCCCTCGCAGCCGGGGCGCACCGGCCCCCGTGGGGGTGGGGTGGTGTCGCTGCTGGTGGGGACCGGTTCCGGGGGGCGTGCAGGGGGCCTTCGAGGGCTACGATCCCGGATCGTATGTGACCTGGGTCCTGTGGGCCGCCTCACCGGCAGACCCCCCGGATCTCACCGAACGTGACCGGCCGTACTTCTTTCGGGGAGGGCGTCAGGGGTGGAAACCTGCCCGGAATCGAAGGAAACGGGCGCGTCGAACGCGGCCTTCCGTGTCGCCCGGCGCAGCGCCTTCAGCAGGGTGGCCCCGAGCGTGAGGGTCAGTACGACGGTCAGCACCGCCCGCCCCAGGTCCCAGCCCAGCGAGGTCGCCAGGCAGTACGCGACGAAGCGCGCCAGGTTCTGCGGCACCGGGTCGCCGGGGTGGAAGGAGACCCCCTGGCCCATGCCCTGCAGGATCACCCAGCCCTGGAGGTTCATGACCGTCCCGTACGCGAACGAGCCCAGGAACCCGTACGCGGCGAGCATCGCCAGCTCGGCCCGGCCCCGGATGCGCTCCGGCCCGGGCAGCAGCCCGGCGCCCAGCGAGAACCAGCCCAGGGCCAGCATCTGGAACGGCATCCACGGCCCGACCCCGCCCGTGAGCAGGGCGGAGGCGAACATGGTCACCGAGCCGAGGACGAACCCGAACCCGGGACCGAGGACGCGGCCGCTGAGCACCATCAGGAAGAACATGGGCTCCAGGCCGGCCGTGCCCGCGCCCAGCGGTCTGAGGGCGGCCCCCACGGCGGCGAGCACCCCGAGCATCGCCACGGCCTTGGCGTCCATGCCCTGGTCGGCGATGGTCGCGACGACGACGGCCACCAGGAGGGGGAGCAGCGCCGCGAAGAGCCAGGGGGCGTCCTGGGAGTGGGCGAGCCCGGACTGGCGGTCGGCGAGCAGGGGCCAGCCGAAGGCCGCGATGCCGATGAGGGTGACGAGGACCAGGGCCGCAGCGGCGCGGGGGCCGATACGGAGGGGGCGGCTCACGGG
Source organism: Streptomyces sp. NPDC059564 (assembly GCF_042735575.1). NCBI lineage: Bacteria > Bacillati > Actinomycetota > Actinomycetes > Kitasatosporales > Streptomycetaceae > Streptomyces > Streptomyces sp. NPDC059564. The sequence continues at coordinate 1,195 of NZ_JBHWBP010000639.1, forward strand.
GTCTCCGTAGGGGCGGGGGTGTCCGTGGGGCCGGGGAGCCCCGTACCGGCGAGGGCGGCCGCCACCTGGGACACCGTGAGCCAGTGGCCCGGAGCCAGCACCTTGGCCACCTGCGGGGCGAAGGCGGGGGAGGACACCACGACCTCGGCCGTCGGGCCGTCGGCGACGATCTCGCCGCCCGCCAGGATCACCACGCGGTGGGCCAGCTCGGCGGCCAGTTCCACGTCATGGGTGGCCAGGACGATGGCGTGGCCCTCGGCGGCGAGGTCCCGCAGGAGCTCGATCAGGCGGGCCTTGGCGGCGTAGTCCAGACCGCGGGTGGGCTCGTCGAGCAGCAGCAGGGCCGGGCGGCCGGTCAGCACCAGGGCCAGCGCCAGGGTCAGGCGCTGGCCCTCGGACAGGTCCCGGGGGTGGGTGTCGTCCGGTACGCCGGGCAGCAGGGCGGCGACCAGGCCGCGGCAGGTGCCGGGGGCGGCGCCGGCGTCGGCGTCGGCCGCGGCGCACTCGGCGGCGACGGTGTCGGCGTAGAGGAGGTCGCGGGGTTCCTGGGGGACCAGGCCGACGCGGCGCACCATGTCCCCGGGCGGGGTGCGGTGGGGGGTGCGGCCGCCGACGGTCACCTCGCCGGTGGCGGGGGCGAGGGTGCCGACCAGGGTGGCGAGGAGGGTGGACT
>NZ_JBHWBP010000640.1:0-1866 GCF_042735575.1 Streptomyces sp. NPDC059564
TCCCCGTCCTGCGGACGGACCGCGCCGAGGGCCTGGCCGTCACCACCGCCCTCGCCGGGCTCCACGTCCACGGCACGCCCGTCGACTGGACGGCCGTCTTCGCCGGGCGCGGCGCCCGACGCGTCGACCTGCCCACCTACGCCTTCCAGCGCGAGCACTACTGGCTCGAAGCCGCCACGCCCACCGGCGGAGCCCGGTCCACGATCGAGGACTGGCAGTACGACGTCACCTGGAAGCCTCTGGGCGATCCCGCGACCGTGACCGCCGACGGGCACTGGCTGCTGGTCGTCCCCACCCTCGGCCCCGACCACGCCAGCGGCGCCGTCCCCCTCGCCGCCGGTCTCCGGGACGCGCTCGCAGCGCACGGCGCCCGCACCACCTGCCTCACCGTCGACGGCGCCGAGGACCGGGAGACGCTCACCGCCCGCCTGCGCGAGGCCACCGACGGCGCGGCCCCGCGCGCCGTCGTCTCGTTGCTCGGACTGGACGAGCGCCCGCTGGCGGGCCTCGCCGCACTGGCCGGCGGCGTCGCCGGCACCCTGACCCTCCTCCAGGCCCTGGGCGACGCGGACGTCGAGGCGCCGCTGTGGTGCGCCACGCGCGGGGCGGTGTCCACATCGCCGGACGACCACGCCGTGACGGCCCCCGGCCAGGCCCAGATCTGGGGACTCGGCCGCGTGGCCGCGCTGGAGCACCCCGGCCGGTGGGGCGGACTCGTCGACCTGCCCCCGGCCTGCGACGAGCCCCTGCCGGCCCGGCTCGTCGCCACCCTCGCCACCGGCGGCCCGGAAGACCAGCTCGCCGTCCGCGCGGGCGGCGTGTTCGCCCGGCGGCTCACCCACGCCGCCGAGGCCGACGCCCGGTCGGTCCAGGAGTGGCGCCCGCGGGGGACCGTACTGATCACGGGCGGGACCGGCGCGCTGGGCGGCCGGGTCGCCCGGCTGCTCGCCGCCCGAGGCGCCGAACACCTGGTGCTCACCAGCCGCCGCGGCCCCGCCGCCGAGGGCGCCGACGAGCTGCGCGCCGAACTGGAGGCACTGGGCGCCCGCGTGACGCTGGCCGCCTGCGACGTAGCGGACCGGGACGCGCTGGCCCGGCTGCTCGCGGACCTCACGGCAACCGAGGCCACGGGCAGCCCCCTCACCGCGGTCGTGCACACGGCGGGCGTGGACACCCCCGCCCTGCTGACCGACACCGACCCGGCCGCCTTCGCCGCCGTCCTGGCCGCGAAGGCGGCGGCCGCGGCCCACCTCGACGAGCTCCTCGACGAACTCCCCGCCGGACCCGGGCTCGACGCGTTCGTGCTGTTCTCGTCCATCGCCGGGGTGTGGGGCGCGGGCGGCCAGGCCGCGTACAGCGCGGCCAACGCCCACCTCGACGCGCTCGCCGCCGCCCGCCGGGCCCGCGGCCTGCCGGCCACCGCGCTGGCCTGGGGGCCCTGGGCCGAATCCGGCATGGCCGCCACCCCCGAGATCGCCGACAGCCTGCGGCGGCGCGGCCTGGAGCCCCTGGCAGCCGAGTCCGCCCTCACGGTGCTGGACCGCGCGGTCGGCCGGAACGCGACCGCCGTGACCGTCGCCGACGTCGACTGGGCGCGCTTCGCCCCCACCTTCACCATCGGCCGGCCCAGCCCGCTGCTCGGCGACCTGCCCGAAGTCCGGGAAGCCGCCTCCGCACGCCCCGGGCACTCCGACGAAGCGGCCGACACCGCCGCCGCCCTGCGCCGGGCCCTCGCCCAGGCGGACCCGGCCGAGCGGGACCGTACCCTCGTGGAACTCGTACGCACCGAAGCCGCGGCCGTCCTCGGACACCCGGGCCCCGAGGCCGTCGAGCCCGGCCGGGCCTTCCGCGCCCGCGGGGTCGTCT
>NZ_JBHWBP010000641.1:0-1856 GCF_042735575.1 Streptomyces sp. NPDC059564
GGCTCCAGCGGCCAGTACCGTGCGCCGGGCGGCGCTGCGCGAGGGTTCGCTCGTACGGGTCGACTCGGTCATGGAGGCTCCTTGCTTGGGCGCCGGGATGGCGATGAGCATCCTGGCGCGTGGCGGGCTCCAGGTGAAGCCCGCCACACCGGTCACTCGCCGGGCGCCCAGGGGGTCAGGTCCGCCGGGGCGCCGGGAGTGCGTACGACTTCCCACACGCGGACCACGGCGTCCCGGTTCAACGGCCCGTGCACATGGGGGTAGCGGCCGCCGGAGTCACCCTCCCGGCGGACCTCGGCGGTCAGGGCCGCCTCGTCCAGTTCCACGGCGAGCAGGGTGCCGGGCACCTGCCGGTAGCGGGCCTCGACGATCGCGAGGGCGGTCGGGCGGTCCGCCGAACAGTGCACGAAACCCTCGGCGGCGAGCGAGGACGGGGCGTACGGGCGCTCGGGCGCGGCGCTCCAGTCGGCGAGCGGGACGATGTGGAAGATCATGCGGCTGGTTCTACCGCAGCGGGCACCGGAGAGCGTGCGCCAGGTGGCGGCATGTCCTGATCCGGGTGACATTGTCCGTGTCTCGAAGCCGGGTACGACGCTGGCGTGCGGCCCGGTCCCTCTTCGAAAGGCATGATCATGGCGGGTAACGACCTCGGCTCCCTTCTCGGCAGCCTGCTCGGCGGTGGCGGTCAAGGCGGCCAGGGCGGCGGCGCGGGCAACATCCTCGGCGCGCTGCTCGGGGCCCTCGGCGGCGCGGGCGGCGGCCAGGGTGCCCAGGGCGCGGGCGGAGGCGGCAATCCGCTGGGCGGGCTGCTGGACATGCTGACCAAGTCCGGCCTCGCCGACCAGGCCCAGTCGTGGATCGGCACCGGGGACAACAAGGCCGTCAGCGGGGCGGAGATCGCCCAGGCCCTGCCCGACGAGGCCCTCCAGAGGGCGGCCGAACAGGCCGGCGTCAGCACCCAGCAGGCCGCCGACCAGATCGCCGAGGTCCTGCCCACGGCCGTCGACAAGCTGTCTCCGCAGGGGCAGCTGCCGACCGGTTCGCTGGAGGACATCATCAGGCAGCAGAACCTCTAGCCGGTCCACGAGGGCCCGGCGGCCGTCCCACGGGGTGGCCGCCGGGCCCTCGCGCCGTACCCGGTGGATACCCTGAGCCGGGACCCGCCGTTACGCGATCACCCTGGAGCGCCCCGTGAGAACCGCCGTCGTCATCGGAACCGGACTGATCGGCACCTCCGCGGCGCTCGCCCTGACCGCACGCGGCATCGCGGTCCACCTCGTCGACCACGACCCCGCCCAGGCCCGCACGGCCGCGGCCCTGGGAGCCGGCAGCGACGACGCCCCCGAGGGCCAGGTCGACCTCGCGATCATCGCCGTCCCCCCCGCCTACACGGCCGCGGCCCTCGCCGCCGCGATCGGCCGCGGCACGGCCCGCGCCTACGTGGACGTCGCCAGCGTCAAGGGCGGCCCCCGCCGGGAGCTGGCCGCGCTGGGCGCCGACACCTCCGCGTACATCGGCACCCACCCCATGGCCGGCAAGGAGCGCTCCGGGCCGCTGGCCGCGACCGCCGACCTCTTCGAGGGCCGCCCCTGGGTGCTCACCCCGACCCGGGACACCGACCACGAGGTGCTGAACCTGGCGCTGGAGCTCGTCGCGCTGTGCCGGGCCGTCCCCGTCGTGATGGACGCCGACGCCCACGACCGGGCGGTGGCGCTGGTCTCGCACACCCCCCAGCTGGTCTCCAGCATGGTCGCGGCCCGCCTGGAGGACGCCGACGAGACGGCCGTCCGGCTGTGCGGGCAGGGCATCCGCGACGTCACCCGGATCGCGGCCTCCGACCCGCGGATGTGGGTGGT
>NZ_JBHWBP010000642.1:0-1846 GCF_042735575.1 Streptomyces sp. NPDC059564
GGCCGACAGGAGCGCACCGAGATGTCCGAGACCGAGCGGGAGCGGCCCCCGTCCGCCGCCACGGGGGCGGCCGCGCCCGCGTCCTCGGCGACGTCGGCCCTGGAGCCGCCGGCCTCGCCGGCCGGCGGGGGCGACGGTACGGCTGACGCACCGCCGGACGCGCCGATACCCCCGTCCGCCGCGGACCGGCCGGACCGGTTCACCGACGGGGTCGTGGAGCTGCGCAAGCGCGGGGAGTCGGCCGTCCGGCGGGCCGGGGCGGACGCCGGGGACCACCTGGAGGCGATGGCCCGCCGGGCGGCGGAACGGGCCGGCCGCCCCCGTGCCTGACCACCGCGCGGGCCGGTCCCGGACGGGACCCGTCCGGCGGCACGGCGGCTCCAATTCCCTTACGGGAGGCCCTGATGTGACCGGAGCCGGGCCCATCACGGAGGATCCTTCCGTGGACGACGTCACGCGGGGACGAGTACGGACAGGGGCGCGGACGGGCGCCGACGAGGAGTTGGCCGCCGCCCTCGGGCGGGCCGCCGGGGGCGACGAACCGGCCTTCGTCTCGGTGTACGAGGCGGTGGCCCCGGCCGTGCTGGGCGTGGCCCGCGCGGTGCTGCGCGACCGGGCGCAGGCCGAGGAGGTGACCCAGGAGGTGTTCGTCGAGGTGTGGCGCACCGCCGGGCGCTACCGCCCGGACCGGGGCAGCGTCCGGACCTGGGTGCTGACGATGGCCCACCGCCGGGCGGTCGACCGGGTGCGCTCCGCGCAGGCGTCCGCCGACCGCGACCGCCGGGCGGCGCGCCTGGAGGCGGCGCTGCCGGAGTTCGACGAGGTGACCGAGGCGGCGCTGGAGCACGAGGAACGGGCGCGGGTCCGGCACTGCCTCCAGGCGCTGACCTCCCGCCAGCGCCAGTCGGTGATCCTGGCCTACTACCGGGGGCGGACCCAGCGCGAGGTCTCCGAGGAGCTGTCCTTGCCACTGGGTACCGTGAAGACGCGTCTGCGGGACGGACTCCTGCGGCTGCGCGACTGTCTCGGGGTGAGCGGGCGATGAGCACGGGGAACATGCACGAGTCGACGGGCGCGTACGTCCTGGACGCGCTGTCCGGTCCGGAGCGGGCCGCCTTCGAGGCGCACCTGGAGACCTGCCCGGACTGCGCCCGGGAGGTACGCGAACTCGCGGCGACGGCGGCCCTGCTGGGCACGGCCGCGGCCGTGGAACCCCCGCCCGCCCTACGGGAGGCGGTACTGCGGCGGATCCGGGAGGAACCCGGGCCGGGGCGGCGGGCGCCGGACGCCGCCCGGGCGGCGATGCCGCGGCGGATCCGGGAGGAGCCCGGGCCGGGGCGGCGGGCGCCGACGGGCGAGGCGGCGCGTCACCGGGCTCCGGCGGGCCGGGCGCGGTGGGCCGGGGCGCGGTGGGCGCTGGCGGCGTGTGTCGCGGTGGCGGTCGGGCTCGGCGGGGTCGCCGCCCGGCAGTACCAGCGCGCGGATGCCGCCCGGCAGGAGGCGCGGGCGGCCGAGGCGCGTGCCGCCGCGCTGACCGGGGTGCTGTCGGCCCCCGACGCCCGGCTGGCCTCCGGCCGTCTCGCCCACGGCGGCACGGGCACGGTGGTGGCCTCCCGCGAGCGGGACCGGGCGGTGTTCGTCCCGTCCGGGATGGCGGCTCCCCCGCCCGGCCGTGCGTACCAGCTGTGGTTCGCCGACCCCGGCGGCATGCGCCCGGCGGGCCTGCTGGACCCGGCCCACCCCGAGACCCCGACCCTCCTGTCGGGCTCGCTGCGCGCGGCCACCGCGATCGGTGTCACCGTAGAACCAGAGACCGGTTCGCCCACCCCGACCACCAGCCCGCTGG
>NZ_JBHWBP010000643.1:0-1348 GCF_042735575.1 Streptomyces sp. NPDC059564
TCCTCCCTGTCGCGGGTCCTGTTGGGGGGGTCATGGTTGCGGTGGTGCCGGGCGCGGGCGGGGCGCGGGGGGGCGGCCGCCGCCGTGAACGCGGGATCGGGGCGCGGGCCCGGACCGCTCGCGGGGTTGAGTACCACCGCGTAGGTCCGGGACGCCGCCCCGATCAGCCGTGCCCAGGCCCCCGGATCCTCGGCCGGGTGGACGTAGAGCGGAACCAGCAGGCTCATGGCAAGGGACTGCCGTCGCGGAGGGCCGCCTCCCACAACGAGGCGAGCATGTCGTCCAGCCGCAGGGCCGGACGCCATCCCAGGGCCCGGTACGCGGCGGTGATGTCGGAGCACTGCCACGACACCTCCGCCGAGCGGGCCGAGCCCGGCGAGCCGGCCGCGCCGCTCGTGTTCTCCTCGATCCGCCCCCGGAAGCCCGCCCGGCGGGCCAGCCCGTGCACCAGCTCACGGACCGGCACGGCGTCTCCCGTGCTGATGTTCAGCAGGGGCGGGAGCGGCCCGGCGGCGGTGACCGCGAGTTCCACCGCGCGGGCCACGTCCCGTACGTCGACGAAGTCGCGGTACGCGGACAGGTCGCCCAGCCGCAGTACCGCCGCCGGGTCCGGGCCGGCCGCGCCCAGCAGGGCGGCGATCCTGCCGGGCAGGCCGGTGGCCGGTGCGCCGGGCCCGACCGGATTGCCCACGCGCAGCACCACCCCGTCCAGCCCGGAGGCGGTCACCGCGACCGTGCCGGCCAGTTTGGTGGCTCCGTACGGGGTGACCGGGCGGGTGGCCGCCGACTCCCCCACCCGGACGCCGGGAGCGCCCGGGCCGTACTCGGCGGCCGAGCCCAGGTGGACCAGGCGGGCGGCCGGAGCGGCCTCCCGCAGGGCCGCGCACAGCACGGCGGGGCCGCGGGCGTTGACCTCGGCGAGCGTGACCGGGTCGCCGCCGGTCGCGCCCGCGCAGTTCACCACGGCGTCGGGGGCCGCCGCCGCCAGGGTCTTGGCCAGCCGCTCGGTCCGGTCGGCGGCCAGGTCGATGCCGAACTCGGCGCCCGGTGAGCGGCCGCCGTCGAGGACCCGTACGTCGGGCAGGGCGCGCAGCCGGTCGGCGACGTGGGCGCCGAGATAACCGGTGCGCCCCAGGACGAGAATGCGCATGACGTGCTCAGGCTCCCTTCAGCAGCAGGGACTTGCGGCTGGTGAACTCGGCATTGGCCCGGTCGTAGTCGTCGGGGCGTCCGATGTCCAGCCAGTAGCCGTCGAAGTCGTAGGCGTACGGCGGGTTCTGGGCCTTCAGGAGGTCGATGACGAGCTCGTCGAAGCCGAGCGGCAGGCCGGGGGTGTAGCCGTCGAGGG
>NZ_JBHWBP010000643.1:1358-1844 GCF_042735575.1 Streptomyces sp. NPDC059564
GAACAGGCCGTACACGCCCATGGAGACGCGGTAGTCCACGCTGGGCTTCTCGGTGAACCCGACCACGCGGCTGGCGTCGGTGGTCAGCACGCCGAAGTCGATGTGCACCTTGCGCGGGTACGTGGCGATGGTCAGCGGCGCGCCGGACGCCTCGTGGCGGCGCAGCACGTCGGCGTAGTCGAGGTCGGTCAGGACGTCGCCGTTCATCACGAGGAATCTTTCCGGGAGCCGGTCGCGGAGGTTCAGCAGCGGGCCCATCGTGCCCAGCGGGCTCTCCTCCGTGGCGTAGTCGATGCTCATCCCCCACTGGGAGCCGTCGCCCACGTAGGCGCGGATGATCTCGCCCAGGTGGCCGATGGCGATGGTGCAGCGGGTGAAGCCGGCTGCCGACAGCTGGCGCAGCACGATCTCCAGGATGGTGTGCTGGTCGCCTATGGGGACGAGGGGCTTGGGAAGGGCAGTGGTGTAGGGCAGCAGCGGTAAGAC
>NZ_JBHWBP010000644.1:0-1821 GCF_042735575.1 Streptomyces sp. NPDC059564
CCCTGACACCGTCCGGCACGCCGATCTACGACCGCCTCGTACGGGAGTGGGCGCGCGCGGGGCGCGCCGTCCCCGCCCAGCAGGGCCCGGCGGGGCGCCATCGCGGGGCCGAGCGCGACCGGTTCGGGCGGGCCTGACCGCGTCCTCGCCCCTCCGGACCGGGGGCAGCCTTTAGCACGGGCCGTTCCCGGATGCCACTGCCCGATTTCCGACGCGCGGCCGAAATCGTATGGGAATTCGTTCGAATTCCATGGCGCTTGTGCGAGTCGACAGGCCGTCGACCACCGCTTTCACGGGAGTTCGCGATATGCCCCGCCGTGAGCGGCGGGACTCCCGTGCCGTCAATGGCGCGTAGTGGATCCTCCGGTCCGATGAACTCCAACGAAAGTTCCGATCCGGGGAGTTGGCCGCCGTTATGCTCCCGCCCACCGGTCATAAGATCCCCTCTTTCGATGGTTCGAGGAACTTGATGGCGCAACAGAACTTTCCACCCGAAGCCTCCCGCCCGGAGGCGGGGATAAGGTGGCCGCTGCCCACGATCGCGGTCGTGGCCGCCGTGTGCGTGGTCGGGGCCCTCGCCTCCCCCTGGGAGCCGGCCCGCATCGTCTGCGTCGCCGTCGCGGCCGTCTGCACCGCCGCGGCCGTCGCCGAGGCCCTGCGCCGCGGTCGCGCGCTGACGGCGCGCAACGCCGAGGTCGCCGCGCTCCACCACGCCCTGTCCCGGCAGGAGACCGAAGTCGTACGCCTCGCCGAGGTGGTGCTCACCGAGGCCATCGAACGGCTGCGCAAGGGCGAACTGCCCGAAGAGGTGCTGACCTCACTGGGCGGGCGCGGCGGACACGGCAACCGGTGGGGCAACGACCCCGCCCTCACGCCGCGGTTCAGGTCCGCCCTGCAGACCGTGCTGGCCCGCGTGGTCGACACCGTCGACAACGAGGAGAACCTCCGCGACTCCGCGCAGCGCGCCTTCGTCAACATCGCCCGCCGCGTCCAGGCCATCGTCCACCAGCAGGCCCACGAGATGCGCGAGATGGAGGACCGGCACGGCCGCAATCCGGACGTGTTCGGCGACCTGCTGCGCCTGGACCACGGCACCGCCCTGATCGGCCGCCTCGCCGACTCCATCTCCGTCCTCGGCGGGGCCCGCCCCGGACGCCAGTGGAGCCGCGCCGTCACGCTGTACAGCGTTCTGCGCGGAGCGATGTCGAGGATCATCGACTACCAGCGCGTGGAACTCCACTCGGTCTCCGAGGTCGCCGTCCTCGGCCCCGTCGTGGAGCCGCTGATCCACATCCTCGCCGAGCTGCTGGACAACGCCACCCGCTACTCGCCGCCGCACACCCGGGTCCACCTGACGGCCGTCGAGGTCCAGTCGGGCATCGCCGTGGAGATCGAGGACGGCGGCCTCAGCATGAGCGAGGAGGCCCGCAGGCGGGCCGAGCGGATGCTCGCGCAGGCACAGACCGGGATCGACCTCAACGACCTCGGCGAGACGCCGAGGCTCGGCCTCGCGGTCGTCGGCCGGCTGGCCCAGTCGTACGGCTTCCAGGTCTCCCTGCGGTCCTCCGCCTACGGCGGCGTACGGGCCGTGGTCATCGTCCCCCAGCACCTGATCACCACCGCCGCGGCCGCGACCGGCCTCGCCCACGGCATCGGATAGTCCTCGGGCCCCCGGGCGGTGGCGCCCGCACCCCGCGAGCACCCCGTCGACCACCTGTCGGCGGGCGGCCCGGTGTCCGCGCCCCGGCAGGCGCCGCCGCGGCCGCGCGCGCAGACGCAGGCACCGGTCTCCCGGCCGGCGCCGGCGGGCGGGCCGGGGCG
>NZ_JBHWBP010000645.1:0-697 GCF_042735575.1 Streptomyces sp. NPDC059564
AGGCCCAGGGCGCGCCGCACCGGCGTGTGCAGGCCGTCCGCCGCAACCAGGTACCGGGCCGTCAGCCACGCGGAGTGCACCAGCGGCAGCGCCAGCCCCTCCACCACCACCGCCACGTAGTTCGGGTGCCGCAGCCACCGGTACGGCCCGCCCGTGACCAGCGGCAGCCCGGGCACCACGAGCACCCGGGTGTTCCAACGCGGCCCCAGCGCCGCGACGCACCACCAGCGCAGCACCTGCGCCGCCACGACGAGACCGAGCGCCGTCCAGCCGAGGAGGGGCAGGAACGGCCGGTACGGGGCTTCGAGCGCGCACCCCACCAGCAGCGCGGTGTGCAGCGCGACCATGGCCGGGTAGTGGCCGCGGCCGTACTCGCGGGCACCGCGCGCCAGGCTCCAGGCGGCATGGCGCCGGGCGGTGACCAGCTCGGCGAGCCGCTCCGCCGCCACCAGGGCGAGGAGCAGCAGGTAGGGGTTCAGCAGGGGGGACGTCGACGGCATCAGGACCTCACCAGCGCAGCAGGACGAGTTCGGAGGCGAAGCCCGGGCCGAAGGCCAGCATCAGCCCGACCGATCCGGGCGCGGGCGGACCGGCGGCCTGCACCGAGCCGAGGATGTGCAGGACGGACGCGGAGGAGAGGTTGCCGACCGCCGCCAGGGACCCGGCTCCGTCCCCGAAGAGCGCTCCGGCTACCAGG
>NZ_JBHWBP010000645.1:707-1811 GCF_042735575.1 Streptomyces sp. NPDC059564
GTCGAGGATCTTCGGGCCGCCCGGGTGGCAGATCCACGCGTCGACGTCCGCCGGCTTGAGGTCGTGCTCCGCGAGGAAGGACTCGACCTCCTCCACCACGTGCAGCCGTACCAGATCGGGCAGTTCGCGGCCCAGCACCATCCGGAAGCCCCAGTGGCCGATGTCCCAGCCGAGCAGGTGCTCGGTGCCCGGGTAGAGGCGGCCGCGGGCGGCCACCACCACGGGCCCGGCGCCGCTTTCGTGCAGGGGGTGACCGGCGCCGACCGCCACCAGGGCCCCGGCTCCGTCCCCGAAGAGCGCTCCGGCTACCAGGTTCGCCATCGAGGTGTCCGTGGGCTGAAGGGTGAGCGAGCACAGCTCGGTGGAGAGCAGCAGCGCCGCCTGCCCGGGGCGGCCCGTCAGCTGCTCGTGCAGCAGCCCGAGTCCGGCCGCGCCCGCCGCGCAGCCGAGCCCGAACAGGGGCATCCGGCGCACGTCGGGGCGCAGCCCGGTGCGGGTGACGAGGCGGGCCTCCAGGGAGGGGGTGGCCAGTCCGGTGACGGTGGTCGACAGCACCAGGTCCACCTCGCGGGCCGCCAGCCCGCCGCCGGCCAGGGCCCGTTCGACGGCCTCGGCGCCGAGTTCCAGGGCGGCGCGGACGAACCGGGCGTTGGACGTGCCGAAGTCGGTGGCCGGGCCGTAGCGCTCCAGCGGGAGCGCGAGGTGGCGCGAGTCCACCCGCACCGAGGCGTGCACCCGGCGCAGCAGGGCCGCGTCGGCGCCGGGCGGCAGGAAGCCCGCGAGGGCCTCCGTGATCCGCGACTGCGGGTACAGGTGGGGCGGGAACACGCTGCTCACTGCCAGGACACGTGTCATTGGCCCAACATAGGGAAGAACCGGCGGCTCGTGAGGAAAGGCGCGAACGGTGTGAACCGGACGTGCCGTCACGGCGTAGCGTGACGCCGTGCCCGCCCCCGTGCTCCCGGCCCCGCCATCCCCGCCCGCCGCCACCGCCACGGTGTCCGGCCTGCTGCGCGCGCTCCCACCGCGACCTTCTGCTCATATTTCGTCGGCAGCGTCTGAAGTGTATAAGTGCCTGGTTCGGGGCGTCGGGCTCCAGCAGGT
>NZ_JBHWBP010000646.1:0-1800 GCF_042735575.1 Streptomyces sp. NPDC059564
GGTCCCCCCTCGTCGGCGCCCGGCGTTTTCCACCCCACACCATTGCCGGAAAGATAGAGAGACCCATGCAGTTCGGCATCTTCACAGTCGGGGACGTGACCCCCGATCCGACCACAGCACGCACTCCGTCGGAGCACGAGCGCATCAAGGCGATGGTCGCCATCGCGCTCAAGGCGGAGGAGGTGGGCCTGGACGTCTTCGCGACCGGCGAGCACCACAACCCGCCGTTCGTGCCGTCGTCCCCGACCACGATACTCGGGTACATCGCCGCCCGTACCGAGAAGCTGATCCTGTCCACCGCCACGACACTGATCACCACCAGCGACCCCGTGAAGATCGCCGAGGACTTCGCGATGCTCCAGCACCTCGCGGACGGCCGGGTGGACCTGATGCTGGGACGCGGAAACACCGGGCCCGTCTACCCCTGGTTCGGGCAGGACATCCGGCAGGGCATTCCACTCGCCCGGGAGAACTACGGGCTGCTGCACCGGCTGTGGCGCGAGGACGTCGTGGACTGGGAGGGCAGGTTCCGTACGCCCCTCCAGGGCTTCACCTCGACGCCCCGCCCGCTGGACGGCATTCCGCCGTTCGTCTGGCACGGCTCCATCCGCTCCCCGGAGGTCGCCGACCAGGCGGCCTACTTCGGCGACGGCTTCTTCCACAACAACATCTTCTGGCCGGCCGAGCACACACGGCGGATGGTCCAGCTGTACCGGCGGCGCTACGCCCACCACGGTCACGGCCGGCCCGAGGACGCCATCGTCGGTCTCGGCGGGCAGGTCTTCATGCGGAAGAACTCGCAGGACGCAGTGCGGGAGTTCCGCCCCTACTTCGACAACGCCCCGGTATACGGCCACGGACCGTCCCTGGAGGAGTTCACCGAGCAGACCCCGCTGACGGTGGGCTCCCCGCAGCAGGGCATCGAGCGGACCCTCGCCTTCCGCGACACCGTCGGCGACTACCAGCGGCAGCTGTTCCTGATGGACCACGCGGGGCTGCCCCTGAAGACCGTACTGGAACAGCTCGACATCCTCGGCGAGGAGGTGGTGCCCGTCCTGCGCGCGGAGTTCGCGAAGGGGCGCCCCGCCGAGGTGCCGGACGCGCCGACGCACGCGTCGCTGTCCGAGGCCCGGGAAGCCCGGGAAGCCCGGGACGAGGTGAGCGTCGTATGAAGCTCGTCGCCGTGTCCGCGGGGCTGAGCACACCGTCCTCCACCCGTCTGCTCGCGGACCGGCTCACCGAGGCGGTCCGTGGCGAACTCGCCCCTCAGGGCCTCGAAGCGCAGACCGAGGTCATCGAGCTGCGCGAACTGGCCGTCGCCGTCGCCAACCACCTCGTGACCGGTTTCCCGCCTCCCGCGCTGGCCGCCGCGATCGACGCGGTGACGGGGGCCGCCGGCCTGATCGCGGTCACTCCCGTCTTCACCGCCTCCTACAGCGGCCTGTTCAAGTCCTTCTTCGACCTGATCGACCCGGACGCCCTCGCGGGCAAGCCGGTCCTGATCGCGGCGACCGGAGGCACGGCCCGCCACTCGCTGGTCCTGGAACACGCGCTGCGCCCGCTCTTCTCCTACCTGCGCGCCGACGTCGTACCCACCGCGGTGTACGCGGCGTCCGAGGACTGGGGATCGGGCGGCGACGCCTTCACGGAGGGACTGCCCGCGCGCATCCGGCGGGCGGGCGGTGAGCTGGCCGCCCTCATGGCCGCCCGCCCGTCCCCGGCCGCAACCCAGCCCGACCTCACCGCCCACCAACGCCAGCAGTCCGACCTGCCCTAAGACAGAGGCCGGCCGCCCCCGGC
>NZ_JBHWBP010000647.1:0-1799 GCF_042735575.1 Streptomyces sp. NPDC059564
ACCCCGGACCGCGCGGAGGGCGGGAGCGCCGCCACGCGTCCGGAGCCGCCGGACGACGGGCGACGGCTGGCCCCCGCCGACCGGTGGCGGCTGCTGCTCGGCCGGCAGCGCGACCGGCTCCCGGCGGACGCGCGGCGGTACGCGCGGGCGCTGGACGAGCTGTACGGTGCCGGGCGCGGCGAGGGCTCCGCCGACGTGGGCCGCGGCGGCCCGGGCGGCGGGGACGAGCCCTCGTTCCCGACCGCGCGGGAGTGGTCGCAGGAACTGGAGGCGCTGTTCGGGGCCGACGTACGCGAGGAGGTGCTCGCCGACGCGGCCGGCGCGGGCCGCACCGATGTACTGGCCCAGCTCGACCCGGCGTCCGTACGCCCCTCCGTGGAGCTGCTGACCTCGGTGCTCTCGCTGGCCGGCGGCATGCCGGAGCAGCAACTCGCCCGGCTGCGGCCCCTGGTACGGCGGCTCGTCGACGAGCTGGCCAAGGAGCTGGCCACCCGGCTGCGGCCGGCCCTCACCGGGGTCGCGAGCCCGCGCCCGACGCGGCGTCCGGGCGGCCGGCTCGACCTGGCGCGCACCGTGCGGGCCAACCTCGCGCACACCCGGCGGCTGGACGACGGCCGGGTGGTGGTGGTCCCGGAGCGGCCGGTGTTCGGGACGCGCGCCTCCCGGGAGGCGGACTGGCGGCTGATCCTGGTGGTCGACGTCTCCGGGTCGATGGAGGCCTCGGTGATCTGGTCGGCGCTGACGGCGGCGGTGCTGGGCGGGGTGCCGACCCTGTCGACGCATTTCCTCGCCTTCTCCACCGAGGTGGCCGACCTCACCGACCGCGTCGACGATCCGCTGTCGCTGCTGCTCGGGGTACGGGTCGGCGGCGGTACGCACATCGCGGCGGGCCTCGCGCACGCGCGGACGCTGATCACGGTGCCGAGCCGGACGCTGGTCGTGGTGGTCAGCGACTTCGAGGAGGGCGCCCCGCTGGGGGGCCTGCTCGGCGAGGTACGGGCCCTGGCCGCGTCGGGAGCCCATCTGCTGGGCTGCGCCGCCCTCGACGACGCGGGCACGCCGCGGTACTCGGTGCCGGTGGCGCGGCAGCTCGTGGCGGCCGGCATGCCGGTGGCCGCCCTCAGCCCTCTCGCCCTCGCCCGCTGGGTGGGCGACCGACTCCGTGGAGAACCCCGATGAGCCCCTCCCTGTTGCCCCCCGTCGCGCCCGAGGTCCTCGCGGAGGCGGTGGAGGCCCTGACCGCCCGGCTGCGCAAGCGGCTCGACGCGGCGATCGCGGAGTGCGGGGCGGGGGCCGTGGCGGGGGCCGACGGCAGCGTCACGCTCCGCTTCGGCGAAGACGCCCTGGTCACCCTCCGCCCGGGCCCGTCGGGCACGATCACCCACCCCACCCAGGCCACTTGCACCTGCCTCCTGTCCCCCCGCTGCCTCCACCGCACGGCGACCCTGGGCGCGTCCCCGTTGGCGGACCCCGACACGGATCCCTTCGCGGGGGCGGACGCGGAGCCCCTCGCGGGGGCGGACGAGGAGAACGGGTCCGGGGCCGCAGCCCACAGCGGGAACGCCTCCGCGGTCGGCCCCGGACCCGGCCCAGGCGCTGCGCCCGTCGGCGAGTTCCCCGCCGGTCCCGCTGCCGGGACCGCCGGCGAACCCCGCGACGGGTCCGGGGCGGCATCCGCCGGCGGCGACCCCGCCATGACCGGGCCGGCGGCCCGGCCCGCTGGCGGATCCTCCGGCAGCCCCGCGGCGGCGCCCCGGGACGGCGACACCGGCATGGCCGGGCCCGGAAGGAATGCCGCC
>NZ_JBHWBP010000648.1:0-1796 GCF_042735575.1 Streptomyces sp. NPDC059564
GCCAGGCCGGGAGGTCTCCGCTGACCAGGACGGGGGCCACCGGCCCGTGCTCGGCCCGCAGCTTCTCGTACAGCCCCATCGGGTCGGCTTCCGCCTCCGGGCCGTGGAGCCGGTACAGGCCGCCCGTGGCCGCCGCGGCGGCGTGGGCCGGGCACTCGGGCGGCGGGGTCGGGTTGGTACTCACATTGCCTCCGGGGTGGCTGCCTGGGAGTGAAGGTAGCGCATGAGGGTCAGCAGGACATCGCGGGAGGAGTCCCGTCTGCGGGCGTCGCAGACGAGGATCGGGACCGAGGGCGGCAGGTCGAGGGCCTGGCGCAGCTCTTCGAGGGGGTGCTCGGGCGCGCCGGGGAAGGAGTTGACGGCGACGACGAAGGGCACGCCCCGCTCTTCGAGCCGCCCGATGACGTCGAAGCTGATTTCGAGCCGGCGGGTGTCGAGGAGCACGACCGCGCCGAGCGCGCCTTCGAAGAGTCCCCGCCACAGGAACCAGAAGCGCTCCTGGCCGGGCGTGCCGAACAGGTAGAGCACGAGTTCGTCGTTGATGCTGATGCGGCCGAAGTCCATGGCCACGGTCGTGGTGGTCTTGCGCGCCACGCCGCGCGTGTCGTCGACTCCGATGCCCGCCCGGGTCATGGTCTCCTCGGTCGTCAGCGGTTTGATCTCGCTGACGGCCCCGACCATCGTCGTCTTGCCCACGCCGAAGCCGCCGACGATGACGACCTTGACGGCGGCCGCCGCCGTGTGCGGGAGTATGTCCACGCTCCGGGGCCCGGCGAGCGGGTCAGAGCTTTTGAAGTCCATCGATCACTGCCTCGATCAGAGCAAGGTCGGGTAGGTGGGCGGCGGGGACGGGCGGGCGCACCTGCACGCGCTTCGTCGAGAGCAGGTCTCCGACCAGGACGGTGACGGCGCTGACGGGCAGGCGGGCGTACGCGGCGATCTCGGCGACCGACAGCGGCGCCTGGCACATCCGCAGGATCGCGGCGTGCTCGGGCGGCATCTCGGGCCGGGCCGCCGCCTTGGCCACGACCAGGGTCACGAGGTCGAGGTGGGTGGCGGTGGACGGCTCGCTGCGGCCGCCGGTGATGACGTAGAGCCGTTCGGGACTGTCTTCCTCCCAGCTCGCGGGGGGCTCACTCACGCGGGCTGTCCGTCATGTCGGGGCGGACTGCTGAGGTGGTCCCCCATCCGGGACACCAGGTTGCGCATCTGGGCGCCCATCAGGCCCGCGTCGACGCCCTCGTCGGCGAGGACGGCCAGGTAGGAGCCGTCGCCGGCGGCCATGAGGTAGAAGAACCCGCCGTCCATCTCGATGACGACCAGGCGCATCCGGCCCTTGGAGTGGGGCAGTTCGGAGGCCACGGCCCCGGCCAGGCTCTGCAGGCCCGCGCAGGCCGCCGCGAGGCGGTCGGCGGTGTCGGTCTCGGCTCCGTACTGGGCCACGCACAGGCCGTCGGCGGACAGCACGATCACGTGCCGCGTCTGTGGCACTCCGGCAGCCAGGTCCTTGAGCATCCAGTCCATGCTGCTTCGCTGTGTCATCACTGCTTACATCCCCTTGGTCACTGAGTCCGACGCGTCCTCGCCGTCGGGGCCGCCCTGGCCCGACGCGCCGGACAATCCGCTGTGGAAGGCCTCCAGCCACATGCCGGGGCCCTCGTCCGCCGCGGTCCGCGGCGCCGCGACGGGCGGGACGTCGGGGCTGGTGGCACGGTCCTTGCGGCGTCGCTGCGGCAGACCGGTGGCGGTTCGTTCGGTGACCGGCGGGCCCTCGTACGCGACGACGCGCCCCGGCC
>NZ_JBHWBP010000649.1:0-1787 GCF_042735575.1 Streptomyces sp. NPDC059564
GACCACCGAACCCGAGGGGCCCCTGCCGGAGCCCGAGGCTCCGGTGGCCCCCAGCGCCAAGCCCCAGCCCACCGGCCACACGGGCCCCTTGAACGTGCGCATCGACATGGGGTCGACCGGCAAGGTGGGGCCGAACACCTATCGGGCGAGGGCGACACCCGGCGCGGACACCTACGTCCAGGACGCGGGGGGCCGACTGGACCGGGGCTGCTACGTCCAGTGGACGCTCAAACGCGGCGGTGACGTGGTGCAGCAGGAGCGCAGCGAACGGTGCAGGCCGCCGAGCATCACGCTCTTCAACTTCGACAGCGGCAGCCTCCAGGAGGTCGGTTCGTACACCCTGACGGCCGACGTCACCACCGACTGGGGCCAGACGGCGAGCAAGACCATCGGGTTCGAGGTGGTCCCGAAGTAGCCCACCCCGCCACCCCGGTAGACACTGTCTACGCAGCATGGTAGACAGTGTCTATGAATGAGAGCCCGCTGCGCGAGCGGCTGATCGACGTCGGCGTGGAGATGGTCACGGCGGAGGGGACCGGCGCCCTCGGGCTGCGCGAGATCGCCCGGCGGGCCGGGGTGTCGCACGGGGCGCCCCGGCGGTACTTCCCCACGCACCAGGCCCTGTTGTCGGCCATCGCCCGGCGCGGGTTCGCCGATCTCGGCGCCCGCTTCGCGGCGGCGGCGGGCGGCGGGGAGGCGACCCCCCGGGAGCGGATCCGGGCGCTGGGGACGGCGTACGTGGGCTACGCCCTGGACCAGCGCGGGATGTTCGAGCTGATGTTCCGCCACGACCTCCTCGACAGCACGGGCCAGGAGGGCGCGGACGGGCCCCGGCTGCGGGAGACGACCCTGCCGCTGTTCGCGCTGCTCGCCGGGCTCGTGTCCCGCTGCGGGGCGGCCGATCCCGAGGTCACGGCCGCCGCGCTGTGGGCGAATCTGCACGGGGTGGCCCAGCTGTGGGGCTCGGGCAGCCTGCCGCTGGTCCTCGGCGAGGGCACGGACGCCGCCGCGTACGTCGACCGGCTCGTCGGCGCCGCGCTCGACGCGCACCTCCCGGCGGGGCCGGCATGAGGCCGCGGATCGCGCTGCTGGCCAGCGTCGCCGGGGCCGCGCTCGTGGCCCTCGACGGCACCGTACTGATCGTCGTGCAGCCCGCCCTGCGCCGCGATCTCGGGGCGGGCGCGGCCGGGGTGCAGTGGACGAGCACCGCCTACCTGCTCGCCGTCGCCGCGTTCCTGGTCATCGCCGGGCGGCTCGGCGACCGGTACGGGCATCCGCGGCTGCTGCTCGTGGGGTCGCTCGGCTTCGCCGCCGC
This sequence comes from Streptomyces sp. NPDC059564, assembly GCF_042735575.1. Taxonomy (NCBI): domain Bacteria; kingdom Bacillati; phylum Actinomycetota; class Actinomycetes; order Kitasatosporales; family Streptomycetaceae; genus Streptomyces; species Streptomyces sp. NPDC059564. The sequence continues at coordinate 1,316 of NZ_JBHWBP010000649.1, forward strand.
CTCGGCGGGGATCGCGCTGGCCCCCGGGATCGGCTGGGTGATCGCGCTGCGCGCCCTCCAGGGGCTGTTCGGGGCGCTGTTGCAGCCCGCGACGCTGGCCCTGCTGCGGCTGGCGTATCCGCGGGAGCGGCTGGGGTCGGCGGTCGCGGTACGGACGGCGGCCATCGCGGTGGCCGCGGCGGCGGGGCCGCTGATCGGCGGGGTGCTGGTGGCGCGGCTGGACTGGCGGGCGGTGTTCGTGCTGAACGTGCCCGTCGCCCTGGTCATCGCCGTGCTCGCCTCGGCCCTACGGGTCCCCGCGCCCGCGCGGACCGGCCCCGGGCGGCTCGGAATGGCCGGGCCCGCGCTGCTCGCCGCGGCCCTCGCGGCCGGCGTGTACGCGCTGTCCGGCGTACCGGAACACGGGTGGGCGGGCGCGCCGACGGTGCTCGGCTTCGGTGCGGCGGCGGGGCTCGGGGTGCTGTTCGTACGG
>NZ_JBHWBP010000650.1:0-1773 GCF_042735575.1 Streptomyces sp. NPDC059564
CTGGCCCCGTACGAGTGCGAGCAGGGTGTCCTCGCGCTCCGCGGGCGGCAGCGCGGCCAGCCGGGAGAGCTCCGCGGAGTGGCCGCCGGGGCCGGACGCGGTCTCCACGGACCGCCGGGAGGGCGTGCGGATCAGCCCGCGCAGCAGGGGCGGTACGGGGTTCGCGGCCGCCTGGGCGCGCATCGCGGCCAGGTCGAGGCGTACGGGCGCCAGGGCCGCGTCGTCCAGGCTCCGGGCGGTGTCGAGGAGGCGCAGGCCTTCCTGCGCGCCGAGCGGGACGAGGCCGGCGCGGGCCATGCGGCGCAGGTCGCCCGTGTCCAGGCGGGTCTGGTCGCCGCGCTCGTCCCAGACGCCCCAGGCGAGGGAGGAGGCCGGGAGGCCCTGGGCGCGGCGCTGGTGGGCGAGGGCGTCCAGGAAGGCGTTGCCCGCCGCGTAGGCGGCCTGTCCGGCGCCGCCGAGGGTACCGGCGAAGGAGGAGAAGAGGACGAAGGCCGCGAGGTCCAGGTCTCGGGTGAGTGCGTGGAGGTTGAGTGCGGCGTCGGCCTTGGGCCGCAGGACCCGGTCGAGGTCGTCCGGGGTGAGGGCGTCGACGAGTCCCCCGGCCACCACGGCCGCGGCGTGGACGACGGCGGTGAGCGGCCGGTCGGCGGGGAGGTCCGCGAGGAGGGCCGCCAGGGCTCCGCGGTCGGCGGCGTCGCAGGCGGCGATGGTGACGGTGGCGCCGAGTGCGGCGAGTTCGTCGCGCAGTTCGCGGGCTCCGGCGGCGTCGGGGCCCCGGCGGCTGGTGAGGACGATGTTCCGGATGCCGTGGGTGGTGATGAGGTGCGCGGCGACGAGTGTGCCGAGCGCGCCGGTGCCGCCGGTGATCAGCGCGGTGCCCTGCGGGTCCAGGGCGCGAGCGGGGGCGGCCCCGGTGGCGACGGGCACCCGGGCGAGCCGGGGTACGGACATCCGGCCGGCGCGGAGCGCGAGTTGGGGCTCTCCGGTGGCGACGGCCGTGGCGATGCGGCGCAGGGAGTCCGGCTCGCCGTCGGTGTCGGCCAGGACCAGGCGGTCCGCGTGCTCGGACTGGGCGGAGCGGATCAGACCCCAGACGGGTGCGTGAGCGGGCCGTGTCTCCCGTACGCGGTCCTCGGCGGCGCCCGGTACCGCGACGGCGTCCCGGGTGAGGACGACCAGCCGGGAGGCGGCGAACCGTTCGTCGGCGAGCCATGCCTGGAGGAGGGCGAGGACGCCCTGCGCGGTCGCCCGGACGGCGTCGGCGTCGGCGTCGGCGTCGGACGTGTCGGACGCGGGCACGACGGCGGCCACGATCTCCGGTACCGGCGCGCCCGCGGTGATCGCTTCGGCGAGGGCGGCCAGGTCGGGGTGGGTGTCCGTGCGCAGGCCCGTGCTCCGCAGGGCGCCGGCGACCTCGTCGGCGTCCGCCTCCGGGGTGACGCCGACGACGGCCCAGTGCGCGCCGGCGCCGGGCGCGGCGTCCGCGAGCGGCAGGACGGGCCAGTCCACGCGGTAGAGGGACTCGTGGTGCTCGGTGAGCGCGGCCCGCAGGTGTTCCTCGCGCACTTCGCGGAAGGTGAGCGTGCCGACGGCGGCCACGGCCCGGCCGCTGTCGTCCGTGGCGGTGACGGCCACGGCGTCGGCGCCGACCGGTGTCAGCCGGACCCGCAGCCGGGTGGCTCCGGTCGCGTACAGGCGTACGTCCTCCCAGGAGAAGGCCATCCGCCCGGTTCCTATGTCGCCGAGCGGGCCGAAGCCGACGCTGTGCAGTGC
>NZ_JBHWBP010000651.1:0-1755 GCF_042735575.1 Streptomyces sp. NPDC059564
GCCCCGTACCTCCCGCCCGGAGGTACGGGGCCACGGGCGTCTCCGGGCCCCTCAGCGGGCCAGGTAGCCGCCGTCCACCGGGAGCACCACGCCGGTCACGAACGAGGCCGCGTCGGACGCCAGGAAGGCGATGACCCGGGCCACCTCCTCCGGCTCCCCGAGCCGCCCCATCGGGTGCGCCCCCGCGATCTCCTCCAGGTACTCCGGCCCGCCCGGCTCGTCCCGCAGCGCCAGCACCCGCTCCGTACGGATGGTGCCGGGTGCCACCGCGTTGACGCGGATCCCGTGCGCGGCCCACTCCACCGCGAGGTGCTTGGTCAGCCCCGAGGCCACGAACTTCGCCGGCCCGTAGGCCGCCTGCCGCGCCTGCCCGGCCACCCCCGAGATCGAGGACACGCACACGAGCGCCCCGCCGGGCCGCTCCTGCGCGAGCATCGCCTCGATCGCGTACTTGCAGGTCAGGAACATGCCCCGGCCGTCGATGGCCATCACGTGGTCCCAGTCCTGCGGGCTGGTCTCGCGTACATCCGAAAGGGGGAGCACCCCGGCGTTCGCCACGGCGACGTCCAGGCGCCCGTAGGCACCGACCGCCGCCGCCACCATCGCGCGGTTGGCCCCGGGATCGGACACGTCGCCGGTCACGACGGTGACGGGGTGGCCCTCGTCGGCCAGCCGCGCGCGCAGGGCCTCCAGGCCGGGGCCGTTGACGTCGGCCGCGGTCACCCGGGCGCCGGAGCGGGCCAGCAGCAGGGACGTGGCCCGGCCGATGCCGCTGGCGGCGCCGGTCACCAAGCAGGACTTCTCGTTCATGCGGCCGAGCGTAGGGACAACGGGAGGGGCCGGCGCCGCGCCCGGCCGCGGGGGGGCGCAACTCGGCCAACTGCGCGCCCCCGCCCGATGTTGTCTTGTCACACGGCTGACGCATCCTCACCGATGTGGCTAACATCACGCCAACCCGGCGATGTTGCCGGAAGGTTACGGAGGTGCGACGTGCTGCCAGTTCGGGGTGGGGACGGCCGGAAGCTGACGGCCTGGGGCATCCGTACCACCTGGAGCACCGTGGGCGACGGGGAGTTCTTCTGCCCCGGCTGCGGTGGTGACCGCAACTACCGCCGGCGCACCGGACGCCGGCGCTTCACCGTGCTCGGCGTACCGCTGCTGCCGCGCGGCGAGGCCGGGCCGGTCGTCGAGTGCCAGGCCTGCCGGGAGCGCTTCGACACCGACGTGCTGGACCACCTCACCACCACCCGCTTCTCGGCGCTCCTGCGCGACGCCGCGCACACGGTGGCGCTGGCTGTGCTGGCGGCGGGCGGGACCTCCTCGCGCAGCGCGCTGGAGGCCGCCGCGTCGGCCGTACGGGCCGCCGGGTTCCAGGACTGCACCGAGGAGCAGCTGGAGGCCCTCGTGGAGTCCCTGGCCACCGACGAGGGCCGCCTCGGGCTGTACGACGGGCCCGAGTGCTGCGGGGCCGCGCTGTCGATCGAGCTCCACGAGGCGCTGGAGCCGCTGGCCGCGCACCTGGCCGGGCCGGGCCGGGCGTCGATCCTGCTCCAGGGGGCGCGGATCGCCCTCGCGGACGGGCCCTACATCCCGGCCGAGCGCGAGGTGCTGGCCACCGTCGGCGCGGCGCTGCGGATGGGCGCGGACGAGGTGACCCGGCTGCTGTCGGCGGTGCGGGCGCCGTAGCGCTCGCGCGTACGAGGGTCCGGGCCCGGCGGGGGATCCCCCGCCGGGCCCGGCCGCGTTCCACGCCCC
>NZ_JBHWBP010000652.1:0-1744 GCF_042735575.1 Streptomyces sp. NPDC059564
GCGAGGTTGGTTGGCGTGGGTCGCGGTGGGGTCGCCGGCTCGGTTGTTGGCGGCGTGCTCGCCGGGGTCGGGGTCGGCCGGGAAGGCGTGCTTGCCCGGGTGAAGCGGGTACCCGCTCATGCTGGGGTGCTCTCGCGTGTGTACAGGGCGGCGGCCAGTTCTTGCTCGGCGGTGGTGTTGACGCGGTTGAGGGTGTGCCAGGGCAGGACCGGCTCGTCCATGTGGCGCAGGTGGCGGTCGTAGTCCAGCCCTCGCCGGGCGAGGGCGGTGACGAGCTGCTGGCGGGTGACGTGGCTGAGGTCGAGGCCGGCGTCGTACAGGTCTTCCAGGACGGCGCCCATGCGGCGGTCAGCGCGTGAGGAGATGACTTCGAGGTGCATGTGGCTGGCGCCGAGGTCGAGAACACGGAAGTGTTCCTCGAAGGCGGCGTCTCCGGCGAGGTGGCGCAGGCGTGCTTCGATCTGGCCGCTGTACTGCTGGACGGTGTCCGGGTCTGCCATGCGCAGGCGCTGGCTGGGCGTGCCCGGTTTGGGCATGAACTGGTGGAGCTTGACGATGACGGTGCCGTCGGCGTGGCCGAGGCGCTGCTGGACGTCGAGGGCGTAGTCGGCGATGGCCAGGCGGTCCTGATGGCGCTCGCCGGGGGCGCCTACGATGAAGTACAGCATGACGGTGTTGATGTCCCGGCTCGTGCGGCACAGGTCGATGGCGTGGTCGACGCGTTCGCGGCGCTGGGTTTTGCCCCACAGGGCGACGAGGTCGGGGGAGGCCCATTCGGGGGCGATGGTGATGATGCCGCGGGCCTTGTCGAGGTTGAGCTCGGTGAACAGGTGCCCGAACTCTTCGAGCTCGGTGACGGAGTCGAGGTAGTCGGCGGTCAGCTCATCGGCCCGCACGGAGCCGATGATCGTGGTGACCTTCTCTCCCTGTGAGGCGGCGCGATGGGCGTAGGCGCTGATGTGGGCGAGGAGTTCGCGGCGGTGGCGGTACTGGGTGAAGGTCGGGGAACTGATGATGATCTTGCGGATACCGTGGGCTTCCAGGCGGTCGATGTAGTCGGTGAGGACCTCCAGCGGCGCGTGGCGGAAGGGAGGGACGCCGAGGTTGCAGAAGGAGCAGTCGTGACGGCACCCGACCGTGGGGTGGATGCCTGCGGCGTCGCCGTCGCTGATGGGGGTGACCCAGTGGGCCGGGTGCAGGGCATCGACGGTGAGGTAGGTGGTGTGGACCTTGGCGGGAACCGTGAGTTCCCGCGGCCTGACTGTGTCGAGGCCGCCGCCGGGCAGGAAGTCGCACGTGTAGAGAGACGGGACGTACATGCCCGGGATGCGTGCGAGTTTCTCGTGGAGGGAGAGCTGGGGGCCGGGCTCGGCGCGGTGGAGGTGCAGGGTGCGCAGGAGTTCCAGCAGGGAGTCCTCGGCTTCCCCGAGGGCGATGACGTCGAGGTAGTCCGCCATGGGTTCGGGGTTGGCCAGCCCGGAGTTGCCGCCAATGACCAGCGGGTGGACGCCGGGGATCCGGTCCGCGGTCCGGCGGGGGACGCCGGCGAGGTCGAGATGGCGGAAGACGGAGTGGAGGTCGCCGGAGTTGATGACGGACAGACCGATCACGTCCGCGGCGGCCACTGCGGCGGCGGATTCGATGCTGCGGTAGGGCTCGCCGTCGGGGGTGAGTAGCCGGTTCCCGTCGCGGACGAGGCAGTCGTAGTGCAGGGCGCGCTCGGCGACGGCGGGGATGTCGGTCC
>NZ_JBHWBP010000653.1:0-1743 GCF_042735575.1 Streptomyces sp. NPDC059564
GTCCAGCAGGGCGGGGCTGCCGTCCACGGCGACGGCCTCGGCGTGCGGGAAGGCCTCGGCGAACACGCAGGTCATCACGCCGGGCCCGCTCCCGACGTCAAGGATGCGGCGGACCCGGTGGTCCGGGCCGAGCAGCTCGCGCAGGCGGTCCGCGATGTGGCGGTACGCGGGGAGGTGCAGTTCGCCGTTGGTCTCCAGGTGGGTGGCCAGGGCCTCCCAGTCGACGTCGGTGCCGGTGTGGTCGTGGCTGTGGTCGTGCCCTGTGCCGTGGGTGTGGCCCTGGCCGTGGTGCTGTCCGGAATGCTGGTGCGCGCTCATGCCGAGGAGGGTGCGCCCCTGGGCGGGGAACTGGCAACTTGCGTTGCCGATTCCGGGAAACCGGGGTGGAATGCCCGCATGGAGACACCGACCGACACGCCGACCGACGCCGCGACCGACACCCCGACCCCGTACCAGACGGTCCTCGACGAGGTGGCCCCCCGGCTCAAGCGGCTGCGCGCCCAGCGCGGCCTCACCCTGGCCGCGCTCTCCGAGGAGACCGGCATCTCCAAGAGCACCCTGTCCCGACTGGAGTCCGGTCAGCGCCGCCCGAGCCTGGAACTGCTGCTGCCGCTCGCCAGTGCCAACCGGGTGCCCCTGGACGACCTCGTCGGCGCGCCCGAGGTGGGGGACCCCCGGGTCCGGCTGAAGCCGCATCCCCTGCCCGACGGGGGCACGGTCGTCCCCCTGACCCGGAGTCCGGGCCCCCTCCAGGCGTACAAGATGATCATCGTGGACCGGGGTCCCGAACCCGATCGCCGTACGCACGAGGGCTACGAGTGGCTCTACGTGCTCAACGGCCGGCTGCGGCTCGTCCTCGCCGACCACGACCTGGTCCTCGGGCCCGGCGAGGCGGCCGAGTTCGACACCCGGCTGCCCCACTGGTTCAGCAGTGCGGACGGGCAGCCCGTCGAGGTGCTCAGCCTCTTCGGGAGGCAGGGCGAGCGCATGCACGTACGGGCCAAGCCCAAGGCGTGATCGGCGTGTCGCGGCGGCAGTGGCGGGTGGAGCCCGGTCAGCCCGTGAGCGGGGTGGCCTCGGCCGCCGCCCGGAGGGTCGCCGCGGTGTCCGTCAGCCAGGGGTCGCCGTGGCCGAAGCAGGCCACGTCCGGTTCCAGGGCGGCCAGGCGCCGGAAGGAGGCGAGGGCCTCGCCGCGGTCGACGTTGAACACCCCCAGCATCACCCGGCCCACCCCCGCGACGCAGGCACCGGTGAACAGCACCCCGTGGTCCGGCAGATGGACGCCGATGCTGCCCGGCGTGTGCCCCGGGGCGTGGACCACGACCGCACCGCCCCCGAACGGGAGCACCTCGCCGTCCTCCAGCTCCCGGTCGACCGGGGTCGCCGGGGCCTCGGGGACCGTCAGGCCGTGCGCGTACAGCGGGACCTCCCAGTCCAGCAGCACCGGTTCGAGCATCGGCCGCTCACCCCGTACCACCGGCGCGTCCAGCCGGTGCGCCGCCACCTCCGCGCCCCAGCGGGCGGCGAGTTCGCCGGCCGCCCCCACGTGGTCCCGGTGGCAGTGGGTGAGGACGATCCGCTCCAGCCGGCCGGGCGCGAGCCCGAGGGAACGCATCGCCCCCTCGATGGCGTCGGCGGACCCGGCGTGGCCCGCGTCGATCAGGGTCAGGGCTCCGCCGTCCTGCCAGAGGTAGGCCTGGCCGATGGGGAAGCGCAGCATGTGGAGCCGGCGGGGGAGTACCT
>NZ_JBHWBP010000654.1:0-1729 GCF_042735575.1 Streptomyces sp. NPDC059564
GCCCCCGCACCGGAGTGCGGGGGCCTTCTCGTCGTGCGGGCGTGCGGGCGTGCCGTCGTACGGGTGTCAGCGCCGGGCGGCGGCGAGCTCGGCCACCCGGCCGCGGACCAGGTACCAGCCGCCGACCAGGGCGGCGCCGATGACCGGGACGAACAGGACCGTGGTGCGGCCGACGCCGCCGTCGCACCACATCAGGACCAGGACCGTGACGAGGAAGACCAGCGTGACGATCTGCGTGTACGGGGCCCAGGGCAGGCGGTAGGAGGGCCGCTCCAGGCGGCCCTGCTTCGCGCGGCGCCAGAAGTGCAGCGAGCAGAGCATGACCATCGCCCAGGTGCCGAGGATGCCCAGCGAGGCGAAGTTGAGGACGATCTCGAAGGCGTCCTTGGGCATGAAGTAGTTCAGACCGACGCCCGCGATGCCGAAGGCGGCGGTGAACAGGACGCCGCCGTAGGGGACCTTGCCCTTGTTCATGACGCCGGTGAACTTGGGGGCCGAACCGGACATCGCCATCGAGCGCAGGATCCGCCCGGTGGAGTAGAGGCCGGAGTTCAGGCTGGAGAGGGCGGCGGTCAGCACGACCAGGTTCATGATGCCCGCGGCGCCGGGGACGCCGAGCTTGTCGAAGACCGTGACGAAGGGGCTCTGGTCGCCGGAGTACTCGGTGTACGGCAGCAGCAGGGCGAGCAGGACCACGGAGCCGACGTAGAAGAGGCCCACGCGCCACATGATCGAGTTGATCGCCTTGGGCATGATCTTCTCGGGGTTCTCGGTCTCGCCCGCGGCGACACCGCAGAGCTCGACGGAGGCGTACGCGAAGACGACGCCCTGGATGACCAGCAGCATCGGGAGCACGCCGGACGGGAAGATGCCGCCGTTGTCCGTGATGTTGGACAGGCCCGGGGTGTGGCCGCCGATGTCGTGGCTGGTGGCGACGAGGTAGATGCCGACGATCAGGAAGACCGCCAGGGCGGCGACCTTGACCAGGGAGAACCAGAACTCCATCTCGCCGAAGTACTTCACCGAGATCAGGTTGGCGGTCAGGACGACGGCCAGGGCGATGAAGGCGAGCACCCACTGGGGGACGTCGGTGAACATCGACCAGAAGTGCGCGTAGGTCGCGGCGGCCGTGATGTCGGCCACGGTGGTCGTGGACCAGTTGAGGAAGTAGAGCCAGCCCGCCGTGTAGGCGCCCTTCTCCCCCATGAACTCGCGCGCGTAGGAGACGAACGCTCCGGAGGACGGGCGGTACAGGACGAGCTCGCCGAGGGCCCGGACCACGAAGAAGGCGAAGACTCCGCACACCGCGTACGCGATGGCGAGGGAGGGGCCCGCGCCGGCGAGGCGGCCGCCCGCTCCGAGGAACAGGCCTGTGCCTATCGCCCCGCCGATCGCGATCATGTTGATGTGGCGGGACTTGAGGTCCTTGCTGTAGCCCTCGTCACCGGCGTCGACATGGCGGGACGACGCCTCGGCTGGGGCCGTGGTCAAGGTGCGGTCACTCATTCGGGACTTCGCCTTCGTGGGTCGGACAGGCAGGTCCGGAGCGCGTGCGGGGGAGCTGGGTGGGGTCCCCCGTGCCGCGTTCCGGTGATTTTGTCGCCCCAGGAGACCATGAGGCTCCGCTACCCGCCAAAATCGGCCCCATGCGCACGGAGGCCCCCGGCGACCATGGAAACGGTCTCCGGGGGCCTCTCCGGGGCACGAATGCGAGGCTACGGGGCTCAGC
>NZ_JBHWBP010000655.1:0-1729 GCF_042735575.1 Streptomyces sp. NPDC059564
GGCCTGTACTCCGGTCTCGGCGCCGTGGCCTTCGCGGCGGAGTGCGTGGCGCGCGGAACCGGCAACTACGCGTCCTTGCGCCAGCGTCTCCGGGCCGGCGTCACCACCGCCGTGGACACGGCCGTCGCACGGGAGACGGCCCGACAGGAGCGACAGGCCCCGAACCCGGGGTTCCGGTCATGGGACCTCATCGAAGGCCTCACCGGCATGGCGGCCTACCTGCTCACCCAGCAGGACAGCGACCGGAACGAACGGCTGCGGTCCGTGCTCCGGTGCCTCGTGGGGCTGACATCACCGGTCATCGTCGACGGGCGCGAGTACCCGGGATGGTGGGTGACGTGCCAGCCTTCGGCCATACCGCAGCCGGGATACGAAGAGGGCCATCTGAACCTGGGGACCGCGCACGGGATCCTCGGACCGCTTGCGATCCTGTCCCTCTCCTGGGAGCACGGGCACCGGGTCCCCGGTCAGGAGGAAGCCGTCCACCGCGTCATGGACACCGTGCTGGACCTGAAATGCCACGACGACGTCGGAGGCTACTGGCCCCGGCACATCCCCCGGCGCGAGCTCTTCGGCTCCGACCGGGCCCCGGCTCCGCTGCCCGGCTACTCCTGGTGCTACGGGACCCCAGGGCTCGCACGCGCCTTCCAGCTCGCCGCGCGGGCGTTCTCGCAGCCGGGATGGGCGACGCAGGGGTTCGACGCACTGCGTTGCATGCTGCGGCGGCCTCACGAAGCGGCGTCCATCATCGAGCCGGGCCTCTGCCACGGCTGGGCCGGCTCCATGCACCTGCTCGGCAGGATCGGCGCGGAGTCCGCGCAACCGGAGTTCACCGAAGCGAGCAGGTCCCTGCGCGCAACCCTGCTCGCCCGCGCCGATGCCGGCCTCCCCTTCGTCTTCCACGTCCCGAACCAGCTCGTCGGACGGAACTTCGACCTGCCCTCCTTCCTCGAGGGCAGCGCGGGCATCGCCCTGGCACTGCTCGCGGCCGAAGACGGGTACCGCCAACCGTCACCCTGGGAACGCGCCATTCTGGCCGCATGAAAGAGGTAGGAATGAAAGAGGCAGGTACGAGAGGGGTTGGCGTCAAAGGGGTAGGCATGCACTCAGCCGACACCCCCGATGTCGCGCACCCCCGGTCCGTCACCGGCATCGACACCGTCATCGACACCGCCCGGCTCGTCCTGCGCGCTCTGCGTCCCGACGACCTCGACGATCTGACTGACTACCACTCGCTTCCCGAAGTCTTCCGGCACCAGGACCACGAGCCGTGGGACCGGGAGCAGCTCTCCCGGATGCTCGCCTTCGAGGTACGGCAGGCCCGGCTGCCCTACGCGGTGACCGGCCGCATCCTGTTGGGCGCCGCCCTCAAGGAGACCGGCCGGATCGTAGGGGAGGTCATGATCGCCGACGTCGGCGGCGTGCACGAGGTCGGCTGCACGTTCCATCCGGATCACCAGGGCCGGGGCCTGGCCACGGAAGCCGTCGGTGCCCTGCTCACCCACGCGTTCGGGCGACTGGGCGTCGAACGCGTCCAGGCGTGCTCCCGCCCCGACAACGCCCGTGCGATCCGGACGCTCGAGGGGCTCGGCATGCACAGGACCGGCAGCACGGACGGATTCTCGGTCTACGAACTCGAAGCACCCCGTCACAGGTAGTGCGGCGCACCGTGTCGCGGTACTTTCCGTTCCACTCCGCCCAGCGGCCGTAGGCCGGGAAGTTGCCGACC
>NZ_JBHWBP010000656.1:0-1723 GCF_042735575.1 Streptomyces sp. NPDC059564
GGCATCACCTCGGCCCTGGCCGGGGGCTCGGACGCCAAGTACGGCGTCATCGAGGTCGACGAAAAGTACCTGGCCGGGGTGGCCCGGGACGTCACCCCCAAGGTGATCGCCCTGCTGAACCTCTCCCGCGACCAGCTGGACCGCGCGGCCGAGACCCGCATGCTCGCCGAGAAGTGGCGCGAGGGGCTCCAGGGCTCCAAGGCGGTCATCGTGGCGAACTGCGACGACCCGCTGATCGTGTGGTCGGCGTCCTCGTCGCAGAACGTCGTGTGGGTCGCCGCCGGCCAGGAGTGGAAGGACGACGCCTGGTCGTGCCCCTCCTGCGGTGGCGTCATGCAGCGCCCCGGCGACGACTGGTTCTGCGGCGAGTGCGGTTTCCGCCGCCCCACCCCCAGCTGGGTGCTCTCCGGCGACCACGTGCTCGACCCGCACGGCAGCGCCTGGCCGATCCACCTCCAGCTGCCGGGCCGCGCCAACAAGGCGAACGCCGCCACCTCGGCCGCCGTGGCCGCCGTGTTCGGCGTACCCCCGCAGGTCGCGCTGGAGCGCATGTACCAGGTGCAGGCCGTCGCGGGCCGTTACGACGTCGTGAACTTCATGGGCCGCGAGCTGCGGCTGCTGCTCGCGAAGAACCCGGCGGGCTGGCTCGAAACGTTTTCGCTGATCGACCCGCCGCCCACGCCGGTGATCCTTTCGGTGAACGCGCGCGGCGCCGACGGCACGGACACCTCCTGGCTGTGGGACGTGGACTACCCGCGCCTCGCCGGCCACCCGATCTTCGTGATCGGCGACCGCAAGCTGGACCTCGCGGTCCGCCTGGAAGTGGCCGGTCTGGACTTCCGGGTCTGCGAGACCCTCGACGAGGCCGTGCAGCTGGCGCCGCCCGGGCAGATCGAGCTGATCGCCAACTACACCGCCTTCCAGGACGTGCGCCGCCGCGTCGGCAACTAGCGCCCCGTCAGAACCGCAGAGGACAAGAGCATGAGCGACAACAGCCTGCGTCTGGTGTGGGTCTACCCGGACCTGCTCAGCACGTACGGAGACCAGGGCAACGCCCTCGTGGTGGAGCGCCGGGCGCGCCAGCGCGGCCTGGACGTCCAGCGCGTGGACGTGCGCAGCGACCAGCCGATCCCCACGTCGGGCGACATCTACCTGATCGGCGGCGGTGAGGACCGGCCGCAGCGGCTGGCCGCGGAGCGGCTGCTGCGCGACGGCGGCCTGGAGCGCGCCGTCTCGAACGGGGCGATCGTCTTCTCCGTCTGTGCCGGGTACCAGATCCTCGGCCAGGAGTTCGTCAACGACATGGGCGAGCGCCAGCAGGGCCTCGGCCTGCTGGACGTGGTCACCGTGCGCGGCGAGGGCGAGCGGTGCGTCGGCGACGTGCTGGCCGACATCGACCCGCGGCTGAACCTGCCGCCGCTGACGGGCTTCGAGAACCACCAGGGCGTCACGCACCTGGGCCCGACGGCCCGGCCCTTCGCCCGCACCCGGCTGGGCCGCGGCAACGGCACCGGCGACGGCACCGAGGGCGCGTACAACGACACCGTCTTCGGTACGTACATGCACGGCCCCGTGATGGCCCGCAACCCGCTGATCGCGGACCTGCTGCTGAAGCTGGCCCTCGACGTGAACGCGCTGCCGGCCATAGACGACCGCTGGTACGAGGCGCTGCGCAACGAGCGCATCGCGGCGGCGACGCAGCCCGCCTAGGCACGTCCCGTAC
>NZ_JBHWBP010000657.1:0-1720 GCF_042735575.1 Streptomyces sp. NPDC059564
CACCCTCACCCGCCGCTCGGCCCGCCCCGCGATCGACTGCGGCGTCGACGGCCTCGCCCACGCCCCCGCCGACGGGCCCTCCGACGACGCCCTCGTGGAAGACGCCGCGGCCCGGGGCATGTTCGTAGTACCCACGCTGACCTCGCTGACCGGGACGACCGACACCCCGGCCGAGTACGCCCTCATCGACGACCCGCGGTTGCGGCCCTACGCCGACCCGCAGTGGCTGAAGGAGATCGAACGCATGCGGTCCGACGGCCCGGGGGAGGGCGAGGTGCGGGTGGGGCCGGTCTCGGTCGACGCCCGGTACGCGGCCGACGTCGCGCTGCGGATGTTCCGGGCCGGGGTGCCCCTGCTGGCCGGCACCGACGGTACGGGTGGTGCGGGCCACCCCACCACGCACGGCATCAGCTACCACGGAGAGCTGGCCCTCCTCGTGGGCGCCGGACTCACCCCGGCCCAGGCCCTCACGGCCGCAACCGCCGCCCCCGCCGACGCCTTCGGCCTCCACGACCGCGGGCGCGTCGCCGCCGGGCTGCGCGCCGACCTCCTGCTGGTCGAGGGCAACCCCCTGGCCGACATCACCGCGGTACGGGACATCACCGCCCTGTGGCGGCGCGGCGTCCCCGTGGACCGCAAGGCCTCGCTCCTCGCAGAGAGGCTGGTCTGACCATGAGCACCCTGACGACCACGCCGAAGGCCCCGACACACCAGGGCCTCCACCACCTCAAGCTGTGCGTCAGCGACCTGGAGCGCAGCGCCCGCTGGTACGGCGCCGTGCTGGGCGCCGGCCGGGTAAGCGAACTGGACCACCGACGCCCCGACGGCACCCTGTTCTCCGTCGTCCTCGACGTCCCCCACCTGCCCTGCCGACTGGAGCTGCGTCTGGACCCGGCGACAGCCCGGGCCCTGGACGGGAACGAACTCCTCACCCTGGCCGTCGAGGACCGCGCCGCCGTGGACGAATGGATCGCGCACCTGGACGGCCTGGGGGTCCGCCACTCACCGCCGGTCGTCGCGATGGTGGGCTGGGTGCTGGTCGTACCCGATCCGGACGGGCTGCGCCTGCGGCTCTACACGACCGCGCCGCACGGGCTCGATCGGTCGCGCATCGAGTACGACTCCCCCTGGCTGAGCACCGGACCCACTGATGACACGGCCAAGCGAACGGGGACCGTGTGCGCCGTCGCCCGGCTGCGGGCCCTGCCTGACGGTGCTGCCGTGATGGTACCTCTGCTGGAGGCGCTGGCATGCGCCACCCGCCAGGAGGAGGGCTGCCTCGCCTACCGCGTGCACCGCGCCCAGGACGCCCCGGACATCTTCGTGGTCTACGAGGAGTGGGCCGACGATGCCGCGCTGGCCGCGCACCGGAACACCGCGCGCATGACGGCGTTCCGCAAGGCTGCGGCCGGCCTCGTCGACGGACTCCCCGAGACGGAACTGCTGAGCCCCTGCCCTTGAGCCGGACCCGGCAGCACGTGCCGGAGGGGGGCGTCCCGCGCAGGGACGCCCCCCGGCACGTCAGCTCGTCCAGGAAGCCGTGCCGAGGGAGGACAAGCCCGCGATCAGGTGCTCCGCGGAGACGGGTGTCACCAGGTGCCGACCGACGAGGAGACCCGGCATGAGCGTCATCAGGACCGTCGCGATCCCCCGGGGATCAGCGTCCGCGGGGACCTGGCCCTCCTCGCACCAGCGCCGGGCCAGCTCCTCCAGCTGACCC
>NZ_JBHWBP010000658.1:0-1715 GCF_042735575.1 Streptomyces sp. NPDC059564
GCGGGCCTCCTGGATCTCCTCGCCGTCGACGGTGATCTCCGAGGTGACGGCCCGGGCGGTGAAGCCCAGCATCAGGCTGTACGGGAACGGCCAGGGCTGGCTGGCGACGTACTCGACCGTGCCGACCCTGACGCCCGCCTCCTCCCACACCTCGCGGATCACCGACTGCTCGATGGACTCGCCGGGCTCCACGAACCCGGCCAGCGTCGAGAAGCGGCCCTCCGGCCAGTGCACCTGACGGCCCAGCAGCGCGCGGTCCTGCTCGTCCGTGACCAGCATGATCACGGCCGGGTCGGTGCGCGGGTAGTGCTCGGCGCCGCAGCCCGGGCACCGGCGGATGTGCCCGGCGGCCGCGACCTTGGTGCGCTCGCCGCAGCGGGAGCAGAAGCGGTGCATGCGCTGCCAGTTCTCCAGCGCCACCGCGTGCACCATCAGCCCGGCGTCGCGCGGGGACAGCAGGAGTCCGGCCTCGCGCAGGCCGGCCGGGCGGGCCGACTGGTCCATGCGGCCCGGCAGGGAGTCCTTCTGCAGCGCGAAGTACCGTACGCCGTCGTCGTCCGTCCCCAGGAAGTAGCGGTGGGTCTCGGTGACCGGGGCCTCGAAGGCCGGGGTCATGACGATGCCGGTCCCGCCGTCGGGGGTGTCGTCGATCAGGACCTGGCCGCCGGAGACGACGAAGACGCGGGTCGTCGGGTGGCTCCAGGCCGCGGCGAGCCACGCCTCGTCGAGGCGGTGGTGCGCGGCGCGGTCGATCCCGCTGGGCGCGGCGAGCGAGATCGGGCGCTCGGGCTCGGTATGGGTGCTCACAGGTACTTCCAACTCCCCCGGTATGTGGGACAAGGCAGGCTGCTCAGGTGGCGGTGCGGCGCGTGGGTCAAGCGGTTGCGGGCTTCCCATGCGGGAAGGAAGCGGAGTCGGCGAGGTCGCCCCACAGGTAGGCGGTGGTCTCCACGCCCTTGAGGAGGAGGTCGAGCTCGACCTTCTCGTTGGGCGAGTGCCAGCCGTCGGAGGGCACGGAGATCCCGAGGAAGAGGACGGGCGCGTCCAGGACGTCCTGGAGGTCGGCCGCCGGTCCCGAGCCGCCCTCACGGGTGAAGCGGACCGGCTGCCCGAAGGCGCGGCCCATGGCACGGACGACCGACTGCAGCGCCGGGTGGTCCAGCGGGGTCAGGCAGGGCCGGGTGGGGGCGCCGAAGACGATGGAGTGCCGGATCCCGGCGGGGACCCGGGCCGCGACCCAGTCCCGGACGGCCGCCTCGACCTCGTACGGGTCCTGCCCCGACACCAACCGGAACGACAGCTTCAGGTGCGCGGAGGCGGGCACGATGGTCTTGCCGCCGGGGCCCTGGTAGCCGCCGCCGATGCCGTTGACCTCGGCGGTCGGGCGGGCCCAGACCCGCTCCAGGGTGGAGTACCCGGCCTCGCCCGCGGCCGCGTGGGACTTGGCCGTACGGAGCCACTGGGACTCGTCGAACGGCAGCTCGGCGATCAGCGCGCGCTCGGTGTCGGACAGCTCGGCGATGCCCTCGTAGAAGCCGGGGACCGTGACCTTCCCGTCCTCGTCGTGCAGGGCCGCGACGAGGCGGGCGATGGCGGTGGCCGGGTTGGGCACGGCACCGCCGAAGGCGCCCGAGTGGATGTCCTGGTCGGGCCCGTGGAACTCGATCTCGCAGTCGGCGACGCCGCGCATACCGGTGCAGACGGTGGGGGTGGTC
>NZ_JBHWBP010000659.1:0-1715 GCF_042735575.1 Streptomyces sp. NPDC059564
GACCCGAGCGGGGTCCGCGGCAGCCGTTCCCGGGAAGCGCCCGAGGAGAGATCCGAAGGCGCCCCCGGGGGCGGTGACTCGTGACAACCCCTGCATCGCGGCGCGGCACCCCTCGCGCCACTGCCACGGCACCGCCAGCTCGAAAACACGTGGAACCGGTTTGGGCGAATCGTTTCCGCATCCCTCGGGAGCAAGAAACCGCAGCACCCACAACTCCATACAGGCTCGACTAGCAACGCTTTCGCACCACCTCCAAGACACCCACGTCCCTGCCGACGTGTTACCCGACCGGAGGAAGCCGTGGCCGAAACGCCCAGGTTTCGCAAAGACGCAGTCGCAGTACCGGAGGAGAAGCACCCGGTCGACGAGACCTTGCCTCCGCTGAAGATGTTCACGAGCGGACTGCAGCACGTCGCGGCGATGTACGCCGGTGTCGTGGCCCCGCCCATGATCGTCGGCCCCGCCGTCGGTCTCTCCGCCACCGAGACCGCCTTCCTGATGGGCGCCTCCCTCTTCACCGCCGGCCTCGCCACCCTCCTCCAGACCCTCGGGATCTGGAAGATCGGTGCCAAACTCCCCTTCGTCAACGGCGTTTCCTTCGCCGGTGTGACCCCGATGATCGCCATCGGCAAGGATCAGGGGGCCGACGCCATCCCCGTGATCTTCGGCGCGATCATCGTCGCCGGACTGGTCGGCTTCCTCGCCGCCCCCTACTTCGGCAAGCTCGTCCGCTTCTTCCCGCCCGTCGTCACCGGCACCGTCATCACGCTGATCGGCGTGTCCCTGCTCCCGGTGGCGTTCAACTGGTCGCAGGGCGGCAACCGCACCGCCACCGACTACGGCTCGATGAAGAACATCGGCATGGCCGCCCTCACCCTGGCGATCGTCCTGCTGATGCGGAAGTTCCTGCGCGGGTTCCTGCAGCAGATCTCCATCCTGCTCGGCCTGGTCGCGGGCACGCTCGTCGCGATACCGCTGGGCATGACCAGCTTCGACGCCGTCAAGAACGCGGACGTCATCGGCTTCCCCACGCCGTTCCACTTCGGCGCCCCGCAGTTCCAGGTCGCCGCGATCATCTCCATGTGCATCGTCATGCTGGTCTGCATGACCGAGTCCACCGCCGACATCCTCGCCCTCGGCAAGATCGTGGGCCGCCCGGCGGACGCGAAGACCATCGAGGGCGGCCTGCGCGCCGACACCCTCGGCAGCGCGCTCAGCCCGCTGTTCAACGGCTTCATGTGCAGCGCCTTCGCCCAGAACATCGGGCTCGTGGCGATGACCAAGGTGCGCAGCCGGTTCGTGGTCGCCGCGGGCGGCGGCATCCTGATCCTGCTGGGCCTGTGTCCGATGGCCGCCTCCGTCATCGGGGTCGTCCCGCTGCCGGTCCTCGGCGGTGCCGGCATCGTGCTCTTCGGCTCGGTCGCGGCCAGCGGCATCCAGACCCTGGCGGGCGCGGCCATGGAGAAGGGCGAGAACGCCCTGATCGTCGCCGCCTCGGTCGGCATCGGCCTGATCCCGATCGCCGCACCCGGCTTCTACCACGCCTTCCCGAAGGACCTCCTCGTCGTCCTCGACTCCGGCATCAGCACCGGCTGGCGTCGGCGCGCGACGAGGCGGGCGAGCGGGCGGCGCTGGCCCAGGAGGAGTACGAGCAGCTGAAGGCCGAGGTCGACGGCCTGGACGCGGACGACCACGAGCTCGGCGAGGCCCATGAG
>NZ_JBHWBP010000660.1:0-1709 GCF_042735575.1 Streptomyces sp. NPDC059564
GGCCGAGAGCGCCGCGAGGCGGGCCGAGACGGCCCAGCCGACGCGGGCCCCCGAGCGGGGGAGGAACAGGGCGCGCAGGCGGCCCCGGCGGCCCGCCGACCCCAGCAGGGCGGTCCGGGCCAGCAGGACGTCCGCCGCCGGCCCCGGGTACGAGACGTCCGCGCCGGGCTGGGCGTACAGGGCCCGTTCCACCGCGCCGGCCACCCGGTGCACCGCCTGCGCGGCGTCGCCTTCCAGGCGGCCCAGCAGGACGACGCGTGCCGCCGCCCGGCGGGGGGAGAGGGCCTCGTCCGGCGGGATGCCCACGTCCCAGGCGGCGTCGCCGAGCTCCTGCCAGGCGGCGAGGACCTCCCCGGAGGACAAGCGACGCCCACGGACCCCGCGGCGCCACAGCAGCGGGATGAGGGGGATGCCCAGGAGGAGCAGGGCCGCTGCGGTCCAGCCGAGGACGGCGCCCACCGGGACACCGCCCGACCCCGCCCCGGCGGCCGGCTTCGGCGCCGCCGCCCCGCACTCGCCGGCCTTCTTCAGCTCCGGCGGGCAGGCGCCCGTCTGCGACGGAGCCGCCGACGGCGCCGCCGCGGACTGCGAGGGCAGCGCCGACGGGGCGGACGGCTGCGGCAGCGGGGTGTCGGCGCGGCTGTAGTCCGGCACCGAGATCCCCGACCGGGGCGTCGGCTCGAACCGGGTCCACCCCACGCCCTCGAAGTACAGCTCCGGCCACGCGTGCGCGTCCCGCATCGAGACGTTCACGCTGCCGTCGGACTGCTTCTCACCGGGCGTGAAGCCGACCGCCACCCGCGCCGGGATCCCCAGCGTGCGCGACATCGCCGCCATCGAGAAGGCGAAGTGGACGCAGAAGCCCTCCTTGTCGGCCAGGAAGCGGGCGATGGCCTGCGAACCCGTCCCCGAGGACACCTTCGTGTCGTAGCGGAAGCCGCCGTTCACGGCGAAGAAGTCCTGGAGCCTGACCGCCCGCGTGTAGTCGTCCTGCGCGCCCTGGGTCACCCGCCGCGCGGTCTCCGCCACCACCGTCGGCAGGTTGTCCGGCAGCTTGGTGTACTCCGCCTGGATGAAGGGGTTCGGGCCCGGCGCGGCCTGGAGCTGCGCCGCCGTGGGCCGCAGCAGCAGGCTCCGTACGGTGTACTGCGCGCCCTGCACGTTCTGGAAGCGGTCCTTGCCCAGCTGGTCCCCGACCAAGGTCCGGCCGACGGGTTCGTACCGCCACTTCCCGGCGATGTCCACCTGCGTCGCCGGGTACGGCATCGGCAGGTAGCGCTGGGCGTACGTCTCCGCCGCCGACACGGTGGTCCGCACCTCGGCCGCGCTCTCGCGGACCCGCTCGCCGAGCCCCGCGGGGTTCGGCAGCCGCTCCGGCACGTCGGTCAGCGGGCGCCCGGAAGCTTCCCACTTGACGCCGTTGAACTCGTCCAGAGCCAGGATCCGCAGGTACTGCTCGCCCAGCTGCGGGCTGTCCGTCCGGTACTTCAGCACCACCCGGTTGTCCGACGCGTTCAGGCTGCTCTGCAGCGACACCAGCGGGTTCACCGCCGAGATCGTGCCGCCGCCGCCCGCCGTGGCGGAGCCGTCGCCGGGAGGGCCCAGCACCCCGCCGCCCAGCGCCGGCAGCGCGGCCGGCACCGCCAGCGCCAGACCCAGCGCGAGGACGCCGATCCGGCGTCCGGTGCGCACGGGCGCCAGGGCCCGCG
>NZ_JBHWBP010000661.1:0-1693 GCF_042735575.1 Streptomyces sp. NPDC059564
CACCCCTCCATGACAGACTCACCTTCGCGACCCCCGGGCTAGCTGGGGCCGGCCGCGCCCACCGTGGAAGAGCCCCAGCGAGGAGGCGTACGTCCCCTCCCGGCGGCGGCCTCGCGGGATGACCGCCGACCGGGCCGGCCGATCCCGTGCGTCCCGTCGGCCGGGTGGGCGGGCGTTAGCGGCGGAGGGCGGCCAGCCGTTGTTCGAACGGGACCACCTCGAAGCCGTCCGCCGGATCCGTCGACGTGATCGCCCCGGTCAGCGAGCGGGGCGCGATCGCCTCGGTGGTGTCGACATCCGGGACGGCGGCCCCCGTGGCGGACGCGATGAAGCGCGCCAGCTCCGTGCCCGCACGGGTGATGCGCTGCGCCAGCCCGTCCTCGCCCCAGTCCTCCGAGGCGGCGTACACGGCTGTCGGCAGGACGAGCGCGCGCAAGTGGGTGAACAGCGGGCGCATGGCGTGTTCGGTGACCAGCGAGTGCCGGGCCGTGCCGCCGGTCGCGCCGAGGAGGACCGGCTTCCCGGTGAGGGCGTCCTTGTCGATGACGTCGAAGAACGACTTGAACAGGCCGCTGTACGAGGCCGCGAAGACCGGCGTCACGGCGATCAGGCCGTCCGCGGCGGCCACCGCGTCGAGGGCGGCGGCCAGCCGGGCGGGCGGGAACCCGGTGACGAGGTGCTGGGCGATCTCGGTCGCCAGGTCCCTCAGTTCGATCACTTCGGGCTCGGCGTCCACGTGAACCAGCGCCGCGGCCGCGAGCCGGTCGGCGAGCAGCCGCGTCGAGGAGGGGGAACCCAGCCCCGCCGATACGACGATGAGCTTCATCCCCGCGTCTCCTCCTTCGCGGTCTCCCGGGCCGCCGTCACGCGGGCCGCGTGCGTGGGCGCGTCCGGCACGCCGGCCGGGCGCAGGTTCGCGAACTCCTTGCGCAGCACCGGTACGACCTCCTCGCCGAGCAGGTCGAGCTGCTCCAGGACGGTCTTCAGGGGCAGGCCCGCGTGGTCGATCAGGAACAGCTGGCGCTGGTAGTCGCCGGCGTAGTCCCGGAAGGACAGGGTCCGCTCGATGACCTGCTGGGGCGAGCCGACGGTCAGCGGTGTCTGGGAGGTGAACTCCTCCAGGGACGGGCCGTGGCCGTACACCGGTGCGTTGTCGAAGTACGGACGGAACTCGCGCACCGCGTCCTGCGAGTTCTTGCGCATGAACACCTGGCCGCCGAGCCCGACGATGGCCTGCTCGGGGGTGCCGTGCCCGTAGTGGGCGTAGCGCTGCCGGTACAGGTCCACCATCTGCCGGGTGTGGGAGGCCGGCCAGAAGATGTTGTTGTGGAAGAAACCGTCGCCGTAGTACGCGGCCTGCTCGGCGATCTCCGGCGAGCGGATGGAGCCGTGCCACACGAAGGGGGCGACGCCGTCGAGCGGCCGCGGGGTGGAGGTGAAGGACTGCAGCGGCGTGCGGAACTTGCCCTTCCAGGTCACGACGTCCTCGTCCCACAGGCGCCGCAGCAGCGCGTAGTTCTCGATGGCGAGGTCGATGCCGTCGCGGATGTCCTTGCCGAACCAGGGGTAGACCGGGCCGGTGTTGCCACGGCCCATCATGACGTCGACGCGGCCGTCCGAGACGTGCTGGAGCATCGCGAAGTCCTCGGCGATCTTCACCGGGTCGTTCGTGGTGATCAGCGTCGTCGACGTG
>NZ_JBHWBP010000662.1:0-1682 GCF_042735575.1 Streptomyces sp. NPDC059564
CCTCGCCCCGCGCGCCCGGGGGGGCCGGCCCCCCCCCCCCCCGCCACCCCCCACCCCCCCCCCTCCTCTCACCCCCCCCCCCCCCCCCCGCGTCCGCGGCCATCGAGCAGGGATCCGGTACGAGGTGTCGTTGACGATCGCCGCATGATGGTGGTCATGGACAACGTGGTCGAGGAGATCAAGGTCTGGTTCCGGTTCACCCCTCGCGAGGGATGGCTCCCACAGGACACCGAAGGCCTGTGGGCGACGAAGGTCGGCGATGACACGGCCAGCGTGCGGAACGCCCCGTTCCTTCAGGACGGTGTGGCCGAGGGCGACGTGGTGCGGTACCGGACCGACTCCGACGGCCTCCACTGGGCCGTCGGCCGGGTCAGTTCCTCCGGGAACTGCACGATCCGTGTCCTGCCCGAGCCCGCCGGCCCCCTGGGGCGCAGCGCTCAGGCGGTGCACCGGCACTTCTCCGAGTTCGGGCTCGGCGGCGAGGTCTTCAGCGCGGACTTCCCCATGGTGGCCCTCACCGCACCGGCGGGCGCGGACTTCGCCGGGATCAAGGCGCTTCTGACCCGCGGGCGGGACGAAGGCTGGTGGCACTACGAGGTCGGTTGTGGCACCGACGCCTGGTGGAAGGCCTGACAGCGCCGAGCCGGAGACGGCGGGGACACCGACGAGGCGCCGGCCGTCCGGGGTGGATTTCCCAGGACCGGCGCCACCGGCGAGGGCGTCTTACGAGCCGAGTGCGTCCGTCATCTCCTGCTGCCAGTACGTGACCGTCAGCGAGCTGTCGTAGGAGAGACCCTTCGCCGGCAGGGACGGGGTCGCGGACGCACCGCCGACGCTGTTGGGCGTCTGGCCCTGGAACGCGATCGTGAGCCGATGTCCGGTCGTCCCGCCCTCGCCGCTGCCGTCGGCCGCCGACAGCATGACGCCCGCGTAGCCCGACTGGCCGGGCGCGAGGGACACCACTGCCTGGGGCTTGGTCTCGCTCCGCGCGACCGGAGCCCACTGCATCTCGTCGAAGCGGAGCACCGGGTAGTACGTCAGGTCGCAGAGCTTCGAGCCGGTGTTCTTCACCGTGATCAGCATGTGGTTGAGGGGCCGGGGGACCGGCTGGACGGTGACCTCGGTGTTGGAGCCGTTGCACAGGACGCGGTTGCCGGGGGCGGCCGGGTCCGACGAGCCCTTCGCGTTGCCCTGGTCGGTTCCGGTCTTCGCGCCGCCGGTCGCCTTCGCACCCCCGGTCGTCGCCGCGGGGCCCGGGGACGGGGTACCCGAGGTCCCCGGCTGACCGGCCGGGGCGCCCGTGGGCGTGGGCGTGGAGGTGGCGGAGTCCCCGGCGGCCGCGGCTCCCCCGTCCTGGAGGCCCGTGCCGTTCTGGCAGGCGGTCAGGGCGAGCGCGGCGAGGGCGACGGCGGCCGCACCCGCAAGACGCCGGGACGTACGGGTGGTGTTCGAGGCGAGGGTGCTGCGGAACGCGGTCATGGCTGATTCCCCATCATGTGGCAAGGCCGTGGCGGCCGGTCGGGACCGGCTGCCGGGAGCGGTGTGCTTGGATGACCTGAGCTTGTCCGGTGATCCATCCCAGCCACCACATCCGAGGGGCGATCAGGGATGCTGGAACGCCGAAACGAGCTCTGAGCTGCTGAAACAACCCGTCCCTGGGATGCGGGACGGGACTTGGGGTG
>NZ_JBHWBP010000663.1:0-1666 GCF_042735575.1 Streptomyces sp. NPDC059564
ATCCCCCCCCCCCCCGCGGGGTGGGGCGGGGGGGGGGGGGGGGGGCGCCCCCCCGCCCCCCGGCCCGGCGCGGGCGGGGGGCCGGGCGGAGCCCGGCTGGGGGTCCCCCCGGACGAAGTCTGGGGAATGGTGGAAGGGTGGGTAGGGGACCGCTCCGCGCAGCGGCAACCCCGCGCCACCCACCCCCCGACACAGTCGAGATCCAGCCACCCCCACCCCCCACCCCACCGACGGCCAGGAGAAGGTCACGGAGGGATAACGGGCGAATAACGCCCGATTACGCCCGGGTACAAACCACCCCATCCGCACCGGGCCGCCCGCCACGGTTCACCCTCCGTTCACCAACCGCCGAAGACCGCTTCACCTGATCTGCCTAATTTCGGTAGCGCAAGGTGAGAGCGACTTCGCAACCGAAGACGCCCCCACCCCGCAACCCCGTAGTCCTCCTCGCACGCCGCCCCGATACAGAAAGCGGCCGGCGGCTCCTCGGAAGGAACACCCGAAAAGTGAAGCTTCAGCGCAAGAACCGGCTTCGTGCCTCCGCCCTCGGGGCCCTCGTCGTGTCCGGCGCCCTGGTCCTCACGGCGTGCGGCTCGGACGACAACACCAAGACCGACGCCGGTGGCAACACCCCGAAGGCCTCCGCCCCGGCCCCGGGCGACATCAAGTGCGACGGCGCCAAGGGCAAGCTCCTCGCCTCCGGCTCCTCCGCGCAGAAGAACGCGGTCGACCTGTGGGTGAAGAACTACATGGCCGCCTGCTCCGGCGTCGAGGTGAACTACAAGTCCTCCTCCTCCGGTGAGGGCATCGTCGCCTTCAACCAGGGCACCGTCGGCTTCGCGGGCTCGGACTCCGCGCTGAAGCCCGACGCCGTCGAGGAGTCGAAGAAGGTCTGCACCGGCGGCCAGGGCATCAACCTGCCGATGGTCGGCGGCCCGATCGCCCTCGGCTTCAACGTCGCGGGTGTCGACAAGCTGAACCTCGACGCCGCCACGATCGCCAACATCTTCAACGACAAGATCAAGAAGTGGGACGACGAGGCGATCAAGAAGCTGAACCCCGGCGTCACGCTTCCCTCCACCGCGATCCAGGCCTTCCACCGCTCCGAGGACTCGGGCACCACCGAGAACCTGGGCAAGTACCTCAAGGCCGCCGCCCCTGACGCGTGGACCTACGAGGCCGCGAAGAAGTGGCCGGCCCCCGGTGGCCAGGCCGCGTCCGGCTCCGCCGGCATCGCCGCCCAGGTCAAGGCCGTCGACGGCGCGATCGGCTACTTCGAGCTCTCCTACGCCAGCTCGCAGAGCATCAAGACGGTCGACGTCAACACCGGCGCCGGCGCCCCGGTCAAGGCCACCGGCGAGAACGCCTCCAAGGCCATCGCCGCCGCCAAGGTCGCCGGTACCGGTTCCGACCTGGCCCTGAAGCTCGACTACACCACCAAGGCCGAGGGCGCGTACCCGATCGTCCTGGTCACGTACGAGGTCGTCTGCGACAAGGGCAACAAGCCCGAGACGCTGAGCACCGTGAAGTCCTTCCTGGACTACACCGCCTCGGACTCGGGCCAGAAGATCCTCACCGAGAACGGCTACGCCCCGATCCCGGCCGAGATCAACGCCAAGGTCCGCGAAGTCATCAAGTCGCTGGCCTAGTAGTCACACCCGAGGGC
>NZ_JBHWBP010000664.1:0-1665 GCF_042735575.1 Streptomyces sp. NPDC059564
GGCCCCGCTACGGGCGCCGGCCCCCTGGGGGGCAGGGGCGCCGTCGGCGGCAGAGGATCAGGGGGTCAGGCCCTTGCGGACCCGGGCCGCGCGGCGGGCTTCGGCGGCCTGGCGCGCTTCGATCGTCTTGCGGGACTCCTTGCCCTTGCCGGGCCGGCCCGGGCGGGTGCCGATGCCGCGGAAGCCGAGGTCCGTACCGCTCGGCCGGCCCTTCGCGTCGGTCGGCGCGGCCCCGGCCAGCGGAACGCCCGAGGGGGCCTTCGCGCCGGTGATCCGGCTCAGCGCCGCCTCGCCGGAGCGGACCTGCGTGATGGTGGGCCGGATCTTGGCGTCGGCCATCAGCCGCGTGATGTCGCGCCGCTGGTTGGGGGTGACCAGCGTGACGACCTTGCCGGACTCCCCGGCCCGCGCGGTGCGGCCACCGCGGTGCAGGTAGTCCTTGCTGTCGGCCGGCGGGTCCACGTTGACCACGAGGTCGAGGTCGTCGATGTGGATGCCGCGGGCGGCGACGTTGGTCGCCACCAGGACCGTGACCAGTCCGTCCTTGAACTGCCCGAGGGTCCGGGTGCGCTGCGGCTGGGACTTGCCGCTGTGCAGGCCCTCGGCCCGCACGCCCATGGCCCGCAGGTGCTTCACGAACTGGTCGACGCCGTGCTTGGTGTCCAGGAACATCAGCACCCGGCCCTCGCGCGCCGCGATCTCCGTCGCCGCCGAGACCTTGTCCGCCGCGTGGATGTGCAGCACGTGGTGGTCCATCGTGCCGACCGAGGCCGACTGCGGGTCCACGGAGTGCGAGACCGGGTCCTTCAGGTAGCGGCGCACCAGCTGGTCCACGTTGCGGTCCAGGGTGGCCGAGAACAGCATGCGCTGCCCTGCGTGGTGGACCTGGTCCAGGATCTCGGTGACCTGGGGCATGAACCCCAGGTCGCACATCTGGTCCGCCTCGTCCAGCACCGTGATCTTGACCCGCTCCAGGTGCACGTCACGGCGTCCGACCAGGTCGCTCAGCCGCCCCGGGGTGGCGATGACGACCTCCACGCCGGTGCGCAGCGCGCCCGACTGGCGGCCGATCGACAGCCCGCCGACCACGGTGGCCATCCGCAGCTTCAGCGCCCGCGCGTACGGGTCCAGCGCCTCGGTCACCTGCTGCGCCAGCTCGCGCGTCGGGACGAGGACCAGGGCCAGCGGCCGCTTCGGGTCCGCCTGCTGTCCCGCCGTACGGGCCAGCAGGGCCAGGCCGAAGGCGAGGGTCTTGCCCGAGCCGGTGCGGCCGCGGCCGAGGATGTCGCGGCCGGCGAGGGAGTTGGGCAGGGTCGCCGCCTGGATCGGGAACGGCTCGCGCACCTCCTGCGCGGCCAGGGTCGTCACCAGCTCGGGGGGCAGGCCGAGTTCGTCGAACGAGGCCACCGGGGGCAGCGCCGGGGTGGTGGTCCGGGGCATGGCGAACTCGCCCTGCGGACCGAGGGTCCGGGGCGTCTTGCCGCCACCGGCCTGCTTGGCTCCCGGCCTGGAGCCTGCCTTCGCTCCGGCCTTGATGCCGAAACGCCCGTGAGGTGACGGGTTCTTCATGCAGAACCTTCCGTGAGGAGAGCGAGCGCGGAGGGCGGTCGGGTCGCTGCAGGGACCGCGAACGGCGACGAGCCGGGTCCCGTACCCCTCGGTACG
>NZ_JBHWBP010000665.1:0-1660 GCF_042735575.1 Streptomyces sp. NPDC059564
GACCAGGACCCTGGTCCTGGTCCGGGCCGGTCCCCGGGGATGCTGTCCGGGCCCGCGGGCGGGGCGAGAATGGAGCGACGAGGGCGGCCGCGCGGCGGCCCGTGGGGGAGGGCCGAAACGATGAGCACGCGAGCCGACCGGCTGACGTGGAGCCGCAACGACGCACTGGTGGCGGTCGGCGCGGCGGCCGTGGACCTCACGGGCTTCGCGTTCGACACCCAGTTCGAGGGCGCTCCCCTGGCGGTCACCTCGGCGTTCTTCGTGGTGGCCTCGGCGCTTCCGCTGCTCGCCCGGCGCCGCCACCCGGTGGTGGTGCTCGCCGCGGTCCTGCTCCTGGGCGCGGTGGCGAACCTGGCCGGCTCGATGTCATCGCACTTCGGCCTCACCCCGGCCGTCGCCCTGTACTCGGTCGCCGTGGCCCGCCGGCCCGCCGTGGTCGCCGGCGCCGCCCTCGCGACCGTGCCGTTGACCAGCATGGGACAGGACGGCCGGCTGTTCGGCTCCGGCGCGGGCGTCGCCGCCAACGCGGGCGCCACCTTCCTCGTCGTCGTCACCGGCCTGCTGGTCAAACGCTGGCAGCGGGAGACCGAGGCCAACCGGGTGCTGCTCGCCGAGCGGGCGGTGGCCGAGGAACGCCGCCGCATCGCCCGGGAGCTGCACGACATCGTGGCCCACCACATCACCACCATGCAGCTGATGGCCGGCGGCGCCCGGGCCAACCTGGCCCACGACCCGGAGGCCGCCCGCGAGGCCCTGGTGACCCTGGAGGGCTCCGGCCGGATGGCGCTGTCCGAGATGCGGCAGCTGCTGGACGTCCTGCGCGCCGGGGAGGAGCCGGAGACGGTCCCGCCCGCCCCGCAGCCCGGCGCGGCGGACCTGGACCGGATCGTCACCGAGTCCCGGCTCGCCGGAATGGAGACCGAGTTCACCGTGCGCGGCGCGGTCCGCCCGCTGCCGCCCACCGTCGGTCTGACGGTGTTCCGGGTCGTGCAGGAGGCCCTGACCAACGCCCGCAAACACGCCGGGGACGCGCGGGCCCACGTACGGCTGACGTACCGTCCGGACGAGGTCACCGTAGAAGTGCGCGACGACGGGCCCGGCAGCGGATCCGGCGGCGGTACGGCCCCGGCGCGGCCGCTCGGGCACGGCGGGTACGGTCTGATCGGAATGCGTGAACGCGTCGCCCTGCAGGGCGGCACCCTGGAAGCCGCCCCGCTCGACGAGGGCGGTTTCCGGGTCGCGGCCCGCCTCCCCGTCGCAGCGGGGGCCGGCGCCGCCGACGGAGAGGAAGCCACCCGATGATCCGCGTGCTCATCGCCGACGACCAGCCGCTGGTCCGGCGCGGCCTGGCCCTGATCCTGGCCCCCCACCCGGACGTCGAGGTGGTGGGGGAGGCCGGGAACGGCGCCGAGGCCGTGGAACTGGCCGGGCGGCTGCACCCCGACGTGGTGGTCATGGACATCCGGATGCCGGTGCTCGACGGGGTCCAGGCCACCGCCGAACTGGCCCGGAGCTGCCCCGGCTCCCGGGTGCTGGCGCTGAGCACCTTCGACATGGACGAGTACGTGGTCGCCGCCCTGCGCGCGGGCGCCCACGGCTTCCTGCCCAAGGACATCTCCCCCGAGGAGCTGATCGCGGCCGTCCACACCGTCCACACCGG
>NZ_JBHWBP010000666.1:0-1656 GCF_042735575.1 Streptomyces sp. NPDC059564
GTTTATAAGACACCGGTTCTTTGATTTTTCATTGCTTGCTGCAAACACCGGGGGGCCGGGTGGTGAGTTACACCACGCGGCCCCGAGTCACCGCATCGACGCAGGTCAGCCCTTGCGGGCCTTGATCTCGCCGGTCAGCTGCGGGACGACCTCGAAGAGGTCGCCGACCACGCCGTAGTCGACCAGGTCGAAGATCGGGGCCTCGGCGTCCTTGTTGATGGCCACGATGGTCTTCGAGGTCTGCATGCCGGCCCGGTGCTGGATCGCGCCCGAGATGCCGGAGGCGATGTACAGCTGCGGGGAGACCGACTTGCCGGTCTGGCCGACCTGGTTGGAGTGCGGGTACCAGCCGGCGTCCACGGCGGCGCGCGAGGCGCCGACCGCCGCACCGAGGGAGTCCGCGAGGTCCTCGATGAGGTGGAAGTTCTCCGCGCCGTTGACGCCGCGGCCGCCGGAGACGACGATCGCGGCCTCGGTCAGCTCCGGGCGGCCGGTGGACTCGCGCGGGGTGCGCGCGGTGACCTTGGTGCCGGTGGCCAGGGCGCCGAAGGTGACGGCGAGCGCCTCGACGCTGCCGGCGGCCGGGGCGGCCTCGACCGGGGCCGAGTTCGGCTTCACGGTGATGACCGGGGTGCCCTTGGAGACGCGGGACTTGGTGGTGAACGACGCGGCGAAGGCGGCCTGCGTCGCGACCGGGCCCTCGTCACCGGCCTCCAGGTCGATGGCGTCGGTGATGATGCCGGAGCCGATGCGCACGGCGAGGCGGGCGGCGATCTCCTTGCCCTCGGCGGAGGACGGGACGAGCACGGCGGCCGGGGAGACGGCGTCGTACGCGGCCTGCAGCGCGTCCACCTTCGGTACGACGAGGTACTCGGTGAACGCGGGGGCGTCGGCGGTGAGGACCTTGACGGCACCGTGCTCGGCGAGCACCGCGGCGGTGGCCTCGGCACCGGCGCCGAGCGCGACGGCGACGGGCTCGCCGATGCGGCGGGCCAGCGTCAGCAGCTCGAGGGTGGGCTTGCGGACGGCGCCGTCCGCGTGGTCGACGTAGACGAGAACTTCAGCCATGGGACTGCTCTCCTGCTATTGCGAAGTGTCTGGGGGCTAGTGAGTGGGGGCTGAAGCTCTTAGATGAACTTCTGGCCGGCCAGGAACTCGGCCAGCTGCTTGCCGCCCTCGCCCTCGTCCTTGACGATCGTGCCGGCGGTGCGGGCCGGACGCTGCGCCGCGGAGTCGACCGCGGTCCAGGAGCCCTCGAGACCGACCTCTCCGGCCTCGATCTCCAGCTCCTCCAGGTCCCAGGACTCCACCGGCTTCTTCTTGGCGGCCATGATGCCCTTGAAGGAGGGGTAGCGGGCCTCGCCCGACTGGTCCGTCACGGAGACGACGGCGGGGAGGGAGGCCTCCAGCTGCTCGCTCGCGGAGTCGCCGTCGCGGCGGCCCGTCACGGTGCCGTCCTCGACCTTGACCTCGGACAGCAGGGTGACCTGCGGAACGCCCAGGCGCTCGGCCAGGATCGCCGGGAGGACACCCATGGTGCCGTCCGTCGAGGCCATGCCGGTGATGACCAGGTCGTAACCGGCCTTCTCGATGGCCTTGGCGAGCACCAGCGAGGTGCCCATGACGTCGCTGCCGTGCAGGTCGTCGTCCTCGACG
>NZ_JBHWBP010000667.1:0-1654 GCF_042735575.1 Streptomyces sp. NPDC059564
GGGGTGTGATGGTGGCGGTGCAGGCCTCGGAGGACGAGGTACGGGAGCTGCTGGCCGGACACGAAGACAGCGCGGGTATCGCCGCCGTCAACGGGCCCGCCTCCGTGGTGGTTTCGGGCTCCGAAGACGCCGTAGCAGCGGTGGTCGACCGGCTGTCGGCTGATGGCCGCAAGACGAAGGCGCTGTCCGTCTCGCACGCGTTCCATTCTCCGTTGATGGAGCCGATGCTGTCCGAGTTCCGGGCCGTCGTGGAGAGCGCCTCCTTCGAAGCCCCGCGCCTGCCGGTCGTCTCGACCGTCACGGGCCGCCTCGTGTCGGCGGAGGAGTTCTGTTCCGTCGACTACTGGGTGAGGCATGTGCGCGAGGCCGTCCGCTTCGCCGATGCCGTCACCTCCCTCGCCGAGGAAGGTGTGAACACCTTCCTGGAGATCGGACCGGGCGGGGTGCTGACCGCCATGGCACAGGCCGCCCTTGACGACGACGCTGCCGTCATCCCGGTCCTGCGCGCGGACCGTCCCGAGGACGTGGCCGTCACCACCGCCCTGGCGCAACTCCACGTCCACGGCACGCCCGTCGACTGGACGGCCGTCTTCGCCGGGCGCGGCGCCCGGCTCATCGGCCTTCCCACGTACGCCTTCGAGCGCGAGCACTACCGGCTGGAGACGCGGCCCGCCACGGGCGACCTCACGCGCGCCGGTCTCTGGTCGGCCGATCACCCGCTGTTGGGCGCCGTCGTGACCCTGGCCGACGGCGAAGGCGTGCTGCTGACCGGCCGGGTGTCGCTCGCCACGCATCCCTGGCTCGCCGATCACGTGGTGATGGGCGCGGCGCTCCTGCCCGGCACCGCCCTGGTCGAGATGGCGTTCCGGGCCGGCGACCAGGTGGGGTGCGGCCGGATCGAGGAACTGACGCTGGAGGCCCCGCTCGTGCTGCCCGAACAGGGCGGCGTACAGCTCCAGGTGGTCGTCGACGGCCCCGACGCGAGCGGCTCGCGCGCGGTGCGGGTGTACGCGCGGCACGACGACGCCATGGCGGCGGACGCCTGGACCTGCCACGCGTCGGGACTCCTGTCGGCCGGTGCGGGGACCGGCCCGGACCGTGCGCTCACCGAGTGGCCGCCGTCCGGAGCCGAGCCGCTCGACGCCGACGCCCTGTACGCGCGCATGGCCGACCTCGGCCTGGAGTACGGGCCGGTGTTCCGTGGCGTCCGGACCGGGTGGCGGCGCGGCGACGAGCTCTTCGCCGAGATCGCCCTGCCCGGGGGAACCGACGCCACCGGCTTCGGCCTGCACCCCGCGCTGTTCGACGCGGCCCTCCACGCGGTCGGTCTCGGTGACCTCGGAGCGCGGGCCGACGGGCCCCGGATCCCGTTCGCCTGGACCGGAGTCGGCCTCCACGCGACCGGGGCCACCGCGCTGCGGCTCCGCCTCACGCCCGCGGTCGGGGAGGGCGCGGTGGCGTTGTCCCTCGGGGACGGTGCGGGCCGACCGGTGCTCTCGGTCGAGTCCCTGGACCTGCGCCCGGTGGCGGCGGAGCAGCTGGCTGCCGCCGGGGGAGGCCGTGCCGGCGGGCTGTTCCGGCTGGAGTGGACGCCCGTCGGAGGCACCGGGGCCGCTGCCGTCACGGACCTTCCCGTCGCCCTGCTGGACACCCT
>NZ_JBHWBP010000668.1:0-1645 GCF_042735575.1 Streptomyces sp. NPDC059564
GAGCACATGAGCGTGCAGCAGTACGACACGCTCGGTGAGGCGTTCGAGGGGGTCAAGTCCTGCCGATGATGCGCTACGAAGAGGTGCCGGGCTCCCTCGGCCTGGTCAGGGACGTGTGCGGCGAGTCGATCCTCGGCCTGACGTGCGGCACCGGGTTCTACAGCAGGCAGTTCAAGTGCCGCGGCGCCGCGAACGTCCTCGGTGTCGACATCTCGGTGGAGATGGTCACCGCCGCGCGGGACATCGAGCGGCGCTATCCGCTGGATGCGCGGTACGAGGTCGGTGACGTGGCCGAACTGCGCCCCCTCGACCGACGCTTCGACATCGTGCTCGGGGTGCAGTGCCTCAGCTACGCCCCGGGACCTCGCGTCGCTGGAGAAGTACGGGTTCCGCTGCGAGCCGACCGAAGGCACTGGCGGCGACGGCGGCCGGGCCGGCCGCCGTGGCGGTGGGCGCTCCGGTGGTGATCGCGGCGATGACCGCTTCCCGCGCCAGGCGGGAGACGGTGAGGTCCCGGCCGTACTCGGGGGTGGCGATGAGGGCGAGGGTGCACCGGGGTCGGCTACCGGGCCCTGGCCATGCCCTTCTTCATGGAGAACCTCCTCCACCAGGTGGAGGCGATCAGGACGACCGGTACGTTCTTCACGGCGAACACGGTCGACCGCCCGCTCCCGGCCGTCGCCACCCGCGACATCGCCGCGGCCGCCACCGGCCTGCTCCTCGACGACTCCTGGAGCGGCCGGGACACCGTACCGCTCATCGGCCCCGACGCCCTGGCTCCCGAGGGCATGGCCCAGGTCATGACCGAGGTCCTCGGGCGGCCGGTCTGCGCCCGGCAGGTGAACCTCGACGCCTACCGGTCGACGATGACGCGGTACGGAACGAGTGGCGCCTGGGTCCGGGGCCTGGCGGACATGGCCGCCGCGCAGAACGACGGCACCTACGACGCCTGGCACACGGCCCCGGGGCCCACCGCGCCCACCGGCTTCCGCCAGTGGTGCCACGACGTCCTGAGGCCCGCCGTCGGGGCCTGAAACCCGCCACCGGGCGGTGGCCGCGCCCCGTTCAGCCCGCGGACGCCCAGCGGCCCGTGATGAGGGCCGCCCGTTCCGAGAGGGCCGGGTCCGGGCCGGCCAGGAGGCGTACCACCCCGTCCGGGTGGGGGTGCCGAGGGCCGGGTACGGCGCGAGGGCCACTCCCCCAGCGGCGGCCACCAGGCCCTGGACGACCTCGTAGTCGGCAGCGGGTGCCCCGCTCCGCGAGGTCGCGCACCTCCAGCTCGGCGTCGCGCAGCCGTTCCAGGGCGGCCAGGTGGTTCTCCTGATCCGCGGACCCGGTGCCGGTGTCCCGTCCGGTGCGTACCCTGGCGGCATGCGTACGCGCCCCACCCTGAGCTGGACGCCCACCGGGGACCTGCCGCCCGGCAGCACCGATCCGGAGCCGGTCGCCGACGCACTGCGCGACGGCGGTGTGCTGGTGCTCAGCGGGGCGGGCCTGTCCACGGAGTCCGGCATCCCCGACTACCGCGGCAAGGGCGGGAGCCTGAGCCGGCACACCCCGATGACCTACCAGGAGTTCACCGCCGACGAAGGGGCCCGCCGCCGGTACTGGGCGCGCAGTCACCTCGGCTGGCGCACGTTCGGCC
>NZ_JBHWBP010000669.1:0-1643 GCF_042735575.1 Streptomyces sp. NPDC059564
CCTTCCCCCGCCACCTTGGGGGAAGGAAGCAGCGTGTACAGCATCCTCGTGGTTCCGGGGCCCACCATGTCCCCGGCCGCACAGATCCGCCTGGCACCGGGGCAGACCCTCCGGTTCGGCCGTGAAGAGGCGGGCGACGGCCGCCTGCACGTCCCGCACGCCGGCGTCTCGCGCTCGGCCGGGGAGATCACCGCCACCGGGACGTACTGGTCGCTCAGCAACCTCAGCCGCGCGTCGACCTACGTGGTCGAGAACCCCGAGGGCGCGGGCGAACACATCAAGATCGCCCCCGGGCGGCTCGGCGCACCCGTCCCGTTCGAGTTCGCCCGGATCGTCCTGCCGGCCGGCTCCGAACTGCTGACCCTGGACGTCTGGGCGCCGCGTCACGACTACGCCGACGCCGACGCCGAACAGGGCGGAACCGGCGATGTCATAGGGCCCGGCGGGGAGCCGACCGCGCTGGCCTTTCCGCTCGACCGTTCCAGCCGGTACTTCCTGGTCCTCACCGCGCTCTGTGAGCCGCGGCTGCGCGGCGCACCGCACGCGCCGCTGCCCACCGTCGAGCAGGTCGTCGAACGGCTGAGGCCCTGCTGGCCGGCCGCGAACCGCGCCTCCGTGCAGTGGAACATCGACTACCTCGCCGTCAAACTCCGCCTCAAGCCCGGCCCCGACACCGCGGATCCGGGGCCGCGGCTGGTCGGCAAGAAGGAGAGCCTCGTCTCGCTGGCCCTGCGCTTCGACCTGGTCCGCGAGCCCGACCTGGCGGCCCTGCCGACCGCCCCGACCGGTACCCCCCGCTGAACGGGCGGGCCGGCCGCCCGGGCGCCCTCGCCGTCCCGCCGGGCTACCGGGTCGGCCCCTGGACCGTCGGCCGCCTGCTGGGCGCCGGGGCCTTCGGCAGCGTGTACGCGGCCCGGCGCGCGGCCCCCGAGCCGGGGCGGCCCGACCGCGCCGCGCTCAAGGTCCTCCCGACCGGCACCCGCACCCCGCGCCAGCTCGGCCACCTGAGGGAGCTCGCCGACCGCGAGACGGAGGTGCTGCGCCGGGTGCGCACGCCCCGGCTGATCCGCATGTACGACGTGCTGACGGTCGACGACCCCGCCCGGCCCGAACTCGACGGAGCCACCGTGCTCGTCCTGGAGGAGGCGGCGGGTTCCCTGGAAGCCCTGCTGGCCGACGGCGTACCGCCGGCCGGGCCGGTCCTCCTGGCCCAGGTCTGCGAGGGGCTCGACCAGCTGCACCGGGCGGGCTGGGTGCACGGCGACCTCAAGCCCGGCAACGTCCTGCTGATGCCCGACGGCACGGCACGGCTCGCCGACTTCAACATGGCGGCGGAACTGGAGGGCACCCACGCCTACTCTCCCGCCTTCGCGACGCCCGACTACACCCCGCCGGACCTGCTCTGGTCGGAAGTCGGCGAACGCGGGATGAAGATCCGCCCGACGGCCGACATCTGGGCCTTCGGCGTCCTCGCCCACGTCGTCCTGACCGGCTCCCTGCCTCTGCCCGGCGGCAGCCCCGCCGCCCGCCGGGACGCCGCGCTGCGCTACGCCCGGGGCGAGGAGGAACTGCGGCTGTCGCCCGAACTGCCCGGTCCCTGGCGGGAGATCGTCGGCGACTGCCTGGCCCGGAGGCACGAGGAC
>NZ_JBHWBP010000670.1:0-1628 GCF_042735575.1 Streptomyces sp. NPDC059564
GTGATTCCCGGCCCTCTGCACCGGCCCCCGCACTGGGGGCCCCCGCCCGGATTCGTCGGGGCGGGGGCGCCGTCGTTGTAACGAGCCTCACCCTGCGTCCCTGACGGGGAACGCATCGCAGCAGGCCACGACGGCCGTATTGTCTAGGCATCAGGCCGCGTGTGCCCCCACAGGAGTTGAAACGCCGATGATCACCCCACCCGTCGTGCACTCGCTGCGCGAGCAGATCCGCGAGCACATCGTGGAGGGGATCGTCAGCGGGCGCTGGAAGCCCGGCGAGCGGATCGTGGAGCGGCGGATCGCGGTCGAGCTGGAGGTCAGCCAGACGCCGGTCCGCGAGGCCCTGCGGGAGCTGGAGACGCTGCGGCTGATCGAGTCCGCGCCGAACAAGGGCGTCCGCGTACGGAACCTCTCCGCCGCCGACCTGGAGGAGATCTACCCGGTCCGCGCGGGCCTGGAGCAGATCGCGGCCGAGCTGGCGGCCCCGCGCCTGGCGGCCGACTGCACGGCCCTGGAGCCGCACGTGGCGGCCCTGTGGGAGGCGGACCGCACCGAGGACGGTACGGCGCAGGTGCGGCACACCGTCGGCTTCCACCGCGAGATGGTGCGGGCGGCCGGGAACAGCGTGCTGCTGCACACCTGGGAGAGCCTGGGCATCGAGGTGTTCACGGCCCTGTCCATCCGCTGGCTGGGCACGGTCCAGAAGTCCTACGCCGAGGAGCACGAAGCCCTCGTGGCGGCCTTCCGCAGCCAGGATCCGGACATCGGGCTGCTCGTGAAGCGGCACGTCCTGGGCTGCGCTCCGCGCGCCTGACCTGCACCGACGCATCGGCACCGGGTGCCTGGATTCATGGCACCGGGTGCCGACTTTTGTCGGAGTGACATTTATTCGTCACTTTTATTTGATCGATCATCGATCAGCGCTTTACAGTCGACCCGGACCCCACCCGGGTCCATCGACCCTGTCCTGCCCGTCAGGGTGTTTCTTCACCACCTCCTCTCCTTTGTCCGGAAGGCGGCGCACACCGATGTCCGACCCCGTAGGAAAGCTTCCGAGCGAGCTCGACCAGCTCCCGGACCGCGACACCGAGGAGACCGCCGAATGGGCGGCCTCCCTCGACGCCGTCGCACAGGCCGCCGGTACGCGCCGCGCCGAATACCTGCTCCGCCGCACGCTGCAGCACGCCGAGGCCGCCGGCCTCGCGCTGCCGAAGCTGCTGGAGACGGACTACGTCAACACCATCCCCACCGCCGCGGAGCCCGAGTTCCCCGGTGACGAGGCGATGGAAGCCCGGATCACCGCCTGGAACCGCTGGAACGCGGCCGCCATGGTGACCCGCGGCTCCAAGTACGGCGTCGGCGGCCACATCGCCACCTTCGCCTCCGCCGCGTGGCTGTACGAGACCGGCTTCCAGCACTTCTTCCGCGGGAAGGAGGCCGACGGATCGGGCGACCAGCTCTACATCCAGGGCCACGCCTCCCCCGGCATCTACGCCCGCGCCTTCCTCGACGGCCGGATCTCCGAGCAGCAGCTCGACCACTTCCGCCAGGAGTCCGGCGGCAACGGCCTGCCGTCCTACCCGCACCCGCGGCGCCTGCCGTGGCTGTGGGAGTTCCCGACGGTCTCC
>NZ_JBHWBP010000671.1:0-1614 GCF_042735575.1 Streptomyces sp. NPDC059564
GGGCGCGGCGCCGCGGGTGTCCAGGAGGAGCTGCGCCTTGACCGACAGGCCCCCACAAGGGGCCGGCCCTCCGGCCGTTGGCCCGGAACCGTGAAATCGGTCGGGCCGCACGTCAGTTGAGCACCGCACCACCGCCCTTGCGGTCGACCCGGCTGCGCCGGTGGTCCAGGTGCGCGTACACCCGGTGCAGCCAGCGGTCCTGGCCGTCGTAACGAGGGGTGAAGGAGGTACGGCCGTGCACCGCGAGCCGGTTGTCGACCACCGCGAGGTCCCCGACCCGCAGGGCCAGCGCCGACATCGTCCGCATGAGGGCCTCGCGCAGTTCGCCCATGGCGGCCTTGGCCTCGTCGTCCAGCGGGTGCGTCGCGGCGAAGTCCACCAGGATGTTCGGGTCCCGCGGGTCCCCGACGAGCACGGGATGGGCGGGGGTGACCGAGTTCAGGTCGCCGAAGGACGGCGGCGGCTCGGTGAGGAAGCGCGGCGCGGCCAGCACCGACACCGTGTGCTCGGAAAGCAGCGGCAGGGCCCGCCGGATCGAGGACGTGCACAGCTTCGCGTCGCCCGTCGGATCCTCGCGCACGCACAGCAGACCGACGTAGTCGGGCTTGTTGTCGTGGAAAGCGTTCTCGACGTGGAGTTCCAGCAGGACGGAACCGGCATTGCTCTGGGAACGCTCGCTCCCCGGAACCGGGACGACGTTCTGGACCAGAGCCCCGGTCTTTTCGCTGCGATAGGCGATGACCTCGCCGAGCTGGATCATCGCGGCCGTGACCAGGGTGGACGCGACGGCCGGCACCCTTTCCACCGAACCGGGAACGGCCGGCGTCTCGGGCAGCGGGTCGTTCGCCACGACCGGCATGTTGCGCAGCAGCAGCACCCCGTCGGGGCCGGCGTCGTGACGGAACCGGCGCAGGGCGGCCAGCACCGGCCGCGGCAGCATCGCCGAAGCGTCCCGCACCGTGTCCAGCCAGGCCGGATCGTCGATCAGTGCCGGGCTGGAGCGCAGCACATCGGTGGCGACGGCGACCAGCTCGGCGCGCTCGGCGTCGGTGAGGGTGATCGCGTCCGGAGTCGCGGCGGTCGCGGGCAGCGTCAGGGTGTGTTCTTGGGTCCGCGGCATGAAGAAATCCTCGGGTTGATGAACGGTGACCCGAGTCAGTTTCCGGACCTGCTCTATTCCATTCCTATGGAAAATTCCGGCGAATGGCCGGCAGGCATAGGTATAGCCGGGAAATAGTTGCCCGCCGCATGGTTACGGGGCGGCTTTGTCTACGGTTCCGCAAGGGAAATCCCAGCGAATTCCGTCCGACCGCCGCGCGTCCCGCACCATCCGACGGGGGAGAAGAAGGGAGGACTTCATGACGTTAAAGGAAGAAGGCCCCGCCCACGGCGCGGCGCTGGCCGTGGCCGACGCCCTCGGCGCACGCGGCGAGGCCCACGTCTGGTGGTGGCGTACGCCGGAGCACACCGATCCGGCCGATCTGCCGCTGCTGGACACGGAAGAGTTCCGGCGGGCGCTGTCGCTCCCCGCCGAACGGGACGCGGCCGCCTTCGTCCGCTCCCGCGCCGCGGCCCGCCGGGCCCTCGGCGGGCTGTTCGGACTCGACCCCCGGG
>NZ_JBHWBP010000672.1:0-1607 GCF_042735575.1 Streptomyces sp. NPDC059564
GGGTAGGTCGGCAGCGGGACCCGGCCGGCCGGGGCGGCGGTGAAGGCCTGCGCCCAGTCGATGTGCACGCCCTGTACGTAGGCCTCGGCGAGTGCGGTACGGAACCGGCGGGGGCCGCCCTGGTCGCGGCGCAGGGTGCTGACGGTGACGGCGTGCCGGCCGGCGGCGGTGGCGGTCTCCTGCATCGCGGCGGTGAGCGACGCGTGGGGGTTGACCTCGATGAGGGCTTCGTGGCCGTCGGCGAGCAGCGCGTGCGTGGTCTGCTCGAACCGCACGGGGCGGCGCAGGGCCTCGAACCAGAAGCCGGCGTCGAGGGTGCGGCCGTCGACGATGCCACCGGTGGCGGAGGAGTAGAGCGGGGTGTGGGTGGCCCGGGGGGTGAGGTCCGCGAGTTCGGCGAGCATGCGGTCGCGGACGCCGTCGACGTGGAACGAGTGGCAGGCGGCTCCGGCGGCGACGCGGCGGCAGCGGATGCCCTCCGCCTCCAGGGCGGCGCGCAGTTCGTGTACGGCGTCGGTGTCGCCGGAGACGACGACGGACTCGGGGCCGTTGTACGCGGCGACGTCGAGCCTGCCTTCCCAGGGCCGCAGGCGGTCGGCCATCCGGTGGCCGGGCAGGGTCACCGCGAGCATGTCGCCGCCGGGCTCGGGGAGTTCGGCCAGGCCGGCGCCCCAGGAGGTGATGACCCGGGCGGCGTCCGGCAGGGTCAGCGCTCCGGAGAGGTGGGCGGCGGCGATGTCCCCGATGCTGTGCCCCGCGTACGCGGCGGGCCGGGCGCCGTAGGCCAGCCAGGTCCGCGCGAGCGCGACCTGGACGGCGAAGGTGGCGGGCATGCCGACGTCGGTGGTGTCGAGGCCCGGGGCGCCGGGGGCGCCGCGCAGCACGTCGGTGAGCAGCCAGCCGGTGAACGGGGCCAGGGCCTCCTGGCATTCCAGCGCGGCGGCGTGGAACTGCGGTGAGGAGTCGAGGAGTTCGACGGCCATGCCGGGCCACTGCGAGCCGATGCCGGGGAAGACGAAGGCGGCGGGGCGGTCGGCGGCGGTACCGCGGACGGCCTCGGCCGCGAAACCGCCCTCGGCCAGGGTGGCCAGGGCGTCGAGGAACTGCCCGGTGTCCTCGCCGAGGAGGACGGCGCGGTGCGGGAAGCGGTGCCGGGTGGTGGCGAGGGCCCGCCCCACGGCGGCGGGGTCGAGGCCGGGGCGCGCGGTGAGGTGGTCGTGCAGCCGCCGGGCCTGGTCGCGCAGCGCGTCGGGGCTCGCGGCGGAGAGGATCCAGGGCAGCGGCTGCTCGACGACGGCGCCCTCGGGGCCCGTCCGGCCACTGTCCCCGGGGTCCGCCGCGAGGCCGGTCGGGGGTACGGTGAGCCGCCCGTCGGCGGACACCACGGCGAGCACCCGGTCCCCGTCGGCGACGGCCCGCGCGAGGCACTTGACCACGACGGCGCCATAGCCGCCGGGCGCGGGGGCCGCGGGCGCCGTATCCGCGGACCCGACCGCCCCGGACGCGGCGTCCGCAGACCCGGCGGGCGCGGGCCCGGCCGCCCCGGACTCCGCGTCCTCGGCGCCCGGCAGCACGATGCCCGGCCCCGCGGCCACGGCCAGGGTGGT
>NZ_JBHWBP010000673.1:0-1580 GCF_042735575.1 Streptomyces sp. NPDC059564
GGGGCCGTCGGGGCGGGCTCGTGCGGGCGTGGTTCCGGTTCGGGGAGGTGCCCGGGGTGACCCTGGGGCCCGGCCCCGGCCCCGGCCCCAGCCCCGGTCCCGGTCCCGGTCCCGGTCCCGGTACCCGCGCGGCCGGCGCCGCCGCCTCGCGGGCCCTCGCCGAAGCGGGGCTCGGCCATCTCGGCGGCCGCCTGGAGCTGCGTACGTACGGGCCCGCCCCCACCGCCACCCGGCTCACCCGTGCCGCCCGCCGGGCCGTCGCCCGCGCGCTGACGGCCCGGCCCCGCCCCTGAGACATCCGCCCCACCCCCCTCCTCGTAGAACTCGCAGAAAAGGTGCACCATGGACGCCCCCGTACAACCTCCCAGCCCCTCGCCCTCCCCCGAGCGCGTGCAGTGGGGCCGGGTCGGCTCCCTCGTCGGCGGCCAGGCCGCCGTCCAGCTCGGCAGCTTCGCCCTGCTCATCGCCATGAACTGGACGGCCGTCGAGCTCGGCGGCACCCGGGCCGTGACCCTGCTGATGCTCGCCGCGACCGTGCCCCGCGCCCTGATGCTGATCTTCGGCGGGGCGGTCGCCGACACCCTCGGCCCGCGCTTCGTCCTGCTGCGCACCACGGCCGCGCGGGTCGCGCTGCTCGCCGTCGGCGCCGTACTCACCGCCACCGCCGAGCAGTTGTGGCCGCTGGTCGTCATCGCCCTGGTCGAGGGGGTGCTGCTCGGGCTGGCCGGCCCGGCTTCGGGCGTGCTGCTGCCGATGTTCGCCCGGGGTGAGCAACTGGCCCGCGCCAACTCCCTGTACGCGATGGTGCTCCGCGTCGCCCCGATCCTGGGCGCCCCGGCCGGCGCCTTCCTGATCACCGTCGGGGAGCTGTGGGTGGCCCTGCTGGCCGGCGCGGTCACCGGGGCGATCTGGTTCGGCTGCCTGCTGCACGTGACCCACGGCTTCGTGCGCCCGGAGCCCGAGCCCGGGGTGTCCCTCGTCAAGCGGTCCGGCGACGGTTTCCGGCTGCTGGCGCGGCACCCCCGGCTGCGCTGGATGTTCGTCGCGGCCCTCTGCCTGGACATGGCCTTCAGCTGGCCCGCCGAGGTGGCCCTGCCGCTGCTGGTCTCCGAACGCGGCTGGGGCGTGAGCGCGGTGGGCGTCGTCCTGGCGGCCTTCAGCGTGGGCGCGCTCGGCTCCAGCGCCGTCGGCGCGGCGCTCGCGCACCGCATCCCGATGTTCGTCCGGCTCGTCGTGACCGGGGCGGGGCTCGCGGCGGGGATCCTGGTGATGGCGCTGATGCCGTCCGTGGTGTCGCTCACCGCGGTCGCCGCCGCGGTCGGCCTGCTGTCGGGGCTCAACGGCCCGGCCATCGTGACCCTGTACCAGCAGTCGGCCCCGGAGGACCGGATGGGCGCCGCGATGTCGACCCTGTCGCTCGCGGGGATCGGTACGGCGCCGATCTCGATCGCCGTGTTCAGCTCGCTGTCGCTGGTGCTCGGGGTGCAGACCACCTGGCTGGACTGCCGGGCCATCGCCTGCGTGTCCCCCGTCGCCGCGGTGCTTGCCCTGCGCCACCCGGCGCACACCGAGGATCCGGC
>NZ_JBHWBP010000674.1:0-1557 GCF_042735575.1 Streptomyces sp. NPDC059564
GACTCCCGCAGCACGAGTTCGAGCTCTACGCGCTGAGCCGCAGCGCCGGACAGGAGGAGCGCGGCCGGGTCCCGCTCCCGCGGCACGTCACCCGCGTCCGGACCGCCCCGCTGTGGGCCCCGGCCGACGACGGGCGCACGTACTCCCGGCGCGAGCGGCGCCGCTTCACGGACAGCTTCAAGGACCTGGTCCGCGGGATCTGCGCCGCCGGGGCCGAGGACTTCGCCGCCGGGCTCTACGGACTGGCCGAACTCGCCCGCGAACAGGGCGGGATGTACGCGGCCCTGCGCTCCGAGACGGCCGTACGGGCCGTGGAGGCGGGCTGCCGGGCCCCGGGCGCGAGCCGCAGCGTCGCGGCGGCGCGGGTACCGGACCTGCTGGAGTTCGTGGACGCGCTGGAGCGGATGCTGCGGCCGCTGTCCCTCGACTGGTACGAGGAGCCCGGACTCGGCGCCGTCGACGTCTGCCACGCCGCGGCGGGCGGGGTCGCGGCGCTCCCCGGACTGCTGGCCAAACGCTTCTTCGGAGTCCCGCTGCTGGTCACCGAGTACGGGGTCCAGCTGCGCGCCCACTACCTGGAGCACGGCGAGGACGACCGGCCCGCCGTGCGGGCCCTGCTCGGGGCCTTCCACATCCGGCTGGCCGGCGAGATCTACGCCCGCGCCGACCTGCTCACCCCCGGCAACGCGCACGCCCGCCGCTGGCAGGAGCGCTGCGGGGCCCCGCGGGAGCGGCTGCGGACCGTCTACCCCGGGATGGAGGCGGACCGATTCGCCGCCGTCGGCGAGGACCCCGGCTGCGGGGACCCCGACACCCTGGTGTGGGTCGGACGGATAGAGCCCGCGAAGGACCTCATCGGCCTGCTGCACGCCTTCGCGGAGGTCCGCCGGGCCGCGCCGGACGTCCGGCTGCGCATCTTCGCGACCGCCGTCGCCCCCGGGTACCTGGCCGACTGCCGGTCGCTCGCCGCGCAGCTCTTCCCCGACGAGGCCGCCGACGCGCGGACGGTGGGGGAGAACCCCGTCACCTTCGAGGAGGTCGGCGGCCCCGAGGCGCCCTCGCCGGCCGACGCGTACGGGGCCGGGCGGATCGTGCTGCTGTCCTCGGTGATCGAGGGCTTCCCCATCACCCTCGCCGAGTCCATGTTCTGCGGCCGCGCCACCGTGTCCACGGACGTCGGGGCCGTCTGCGAGGTCATCGGAGGCACCGGGCTCGTCGTCCCGCCGCGCAACCCCCGCGCCCTCGCCGACGCCTGCCTCGCCCTGCTGCGGGACCCCGAACGGGCCCAGCGGCTCGGGGCCGCGGCCCGGGCCAGGGCGCTGGAGCTGTTCACCGTCGAGCAGAACGTGGCGGCCTTCGGGGACAGCTACCTGCGGCTGCTGGCCCGGGGCTCCGCGCGGCCCGACGGGGACGTTCCCTTCGGGCGGCCCGCCGAGGCGCGGGTGCCGGGGCACTGGACGACGCCTTCCTGGGCCCCGGCCGCTGTCGAGGATTCGGAGGCGGCCGTATGACCACCTCGGACATCGCGGGCGCGGCGCCGTTGCCGGGGGCTCCGCC
>NZ_JBHWBP010000675.1:0-1553 GCF_042735575.1 Streptomyces sp. NPDC059564
GGGGCCGTCGGGGGCGGCGGGGGTGCTGCTCGCCTGCGGCGGGCCGCCATCGCGCCCCCCAGGGGGCCGGGGGGGTCCCCTCTTTGCACCGCCCCCGGGCCCCCCCCCACGGCTCCAGGCCCATGGACAAAGCGCGGCCCCGTCCTGGACTTACGGATCAGGTCGAGGCCGGCACCAGCACCACGGCCGTGCCGTAGGCGCACACCTCGGTCCCGACGTCGGCGGCTTCGGTCACGTCGAAGCGCATCATCAGCACCGCGTTCGCGCCGCGCGCCTTGGCCTGGTCGATGAGCCGGTCCATCGCCTGGTTGCGGGTCTCCACGAGGGTCTTCGTCAGGCCCTTCAGCTCGCCGCCGATCATGGACTTCAGTCCGGCGCCGATCTGGCTGCCGAGGTGCCGGGAGCGCACGGTCAGCCCGAACACCTCCCCGATGACCTGCTCCACCCGGTATCCGGGGACGTCGTTGGTCGTGACGACGAGCACACCGGTCTGCTGGGCGCCGGGGCCGCCGCCGTAGTCTTCGATACCCATGCGCCCCACTGTGGCCCCGGCCGCGGCCGCACGCGTCCGTGGCGCGCCGCCCGGGGGCGGGGACGGCCGGATCCGTTCCCCGCGGCGGCCTGCCGGGGCGGGGGCGCGGATTGGGCATATCGGGCTATCGTGCGGTGCGCCGCCGGGGGCCCGCGGCGCGCCGTCGCCATAGTCGTCCCTGGCAGCCGCCAGGCTGCCGCCCCGGTCCGTGTGCCATGCGGCCGGGCGGACGTCTTCGTAGAGGAGCCGGCTCATGCTGAAGCCCCCCAGGACCATCCTCGCCCTCACCGCCGGAAGCCTGCTGCTCGGCCTGTCGGGTGCGGGTGCCGCCGTCGCGGACCAGGGTCCGATGGACGACGGGCCCAGCGTCTACCCCAAGCCGAAGCACGCGCTCGGAAAGGTCGTCTCCCACGGGCCGCTCAAGGTCCGCAGCTACCCGAGCACGCACGCCAAGGTCGTCGGCAAGGTGTACCCGCACGAGAAGCTGGCCATCGAGTGCAAGGAGCGCGGTCAGAAGGTCGACGGGAACGACCTGTGGTACCTGCTGGACGGCAAGAAGGACGGGCGCGAGCCCGTGGACGGCATGGAGCCCGTGGACGGCATGCAGCCCGTCGACGGCATGCAGCCCGTCGACGGCATGCAGCCCGGAGATGGCGCTGACGGCTCGGACGGCACTGACGGGACCGACGGCACGGACCCCGGGGATTTCCGCAAGGACCGTCACGAGTACAAGCAAGCCTGGGTCTCGGCCCGTTACGTCAAGGACATCACCCCCGTGAAGTGGTGCCGCCTCTGACCTTCCCGGTCACCCGGCCGGGCGTACGGTACGGGGCCCCACGCACTCCGCGCCGTACGCCCGCACTCTGGCCCGCAGTTCCCGGTCCGCGGTGACCACCACGCAGGAACGCCCGGCAGCGGCGGCGACCAGTTCCACGATCCGGTCGTGGCCGCGGGCGGGCGCCGCGTCCCCCCCTACCCCCGGGGCGGTCACGACCCCCCGGGCGGCGCCCGCCACCCCCAG
>NZ_JBHWBP010000676.1:0-1551 GCF_042735575.1 Streptomyces sp. NPDC059564
GCTCCTGGCCGAAGCGATTCGCGGCGCCACACCACCGTCCCCATGACGCCGCACCCCGACGAACTCCCCGAAACGGACCTCGTCCACAGCCACGCCACCCTCCCGGTTAACGAACGTTACCCGGGGATCTTAGGCGTCCTGCGCGTCAGCGACCAGGGCTCCACGACACCCAGACCGCGCACCGGCCGCTGCCACATCGGCTGGAGCGCGAAGCGGTAGGCGCCGCCGCCCTGCTCGGCCTCGGCGTCCTT
This sequence comes from Streptomyces sp. NPDC059564, assembly GCF_042735575.1. Classification (NCBI taxonomy): domain Bacteria; kingdom Bacillati; phylum Actinomycetota; class Actinomycetes; order Kitasatosporales; family Streptomycetaceae; genus Streptomyces; species Streptomyces sp. NPDC059564. The sequence goes on from NZ_JBHWBP010000676.1 coordinate 252, forward strand.
CTCCGACTTCGGGGCGGCCCCGGTGCGGCCCAGCTCCTCGGCCATGGCGCCGTCCACCAGCACCGCGTCCTTCGGCGCTATGGACGTCAGCCGCGAGGCCAGGTTCACCGTGGTCCCGAAGACGTCGCCCATCCGGGTCGTCACCGTCCCGAACGCTATCCCCACCCGCAGCTCGGGCATCTGCGGATCGGCTTCCATCGTCTCGATGAGCCGCAGCGCGATCTCCGCCGCCGTCGCCGCGTCGTCGGCGGCGTACAGCACCTCGTCGCCCAGGGTCTTGATCAGCCGGCCGCCGTGCGCCGCCACCAGGTCCGCCGAGGTGGTCTCGAAGGACTCGACCAGCTCGCCGAGCTCCTCCTCCTCCAGCCGCCGCGTCAGGCGCGTGAAGCCCACCAGGTCCGCGAAGCCCACCGCGAGGCGCCGGTCGACCATCTCCTCGTCGTCGGCGACCTGCACGACCCGGCCCGTGGCCGCGGCCAGCTGGCGCCGCCACACGTAGACCAGGAACTCCTCCAGCTCCGGCAGCAGCAGCTCCACCAGCGGGTACGTGACCTCGGTACGGGTCATGCCCGGCTCGGGGGGCTCCGTCAGGCCCTCCAGGAAGGAATCGATCTGCCACTCCGCCAACCGGGCGGTGGTCTGCCCCGTGGAACGGGCCACCTGCACCGCCATCGGCTCGCTCAGCAGCCCCGCCTCGACGAGACCGGCCAGCCGCCGCAGCGCCAGTACGTCGGCCTCCGTCAGGGCCTTGGCCTGCCCGATGTCGGCGAAGCCCATCGCCCGCCAGAAGCGGGAGGCCAGCTCCATCGACACCCCGGCGCTCCGGGCGGCCTGGAACGGCGTGTACCGCCGCTCGGCACCCAGGATCAGCTGCTCCAGCCGGATGGCGAGCGGATCGGCCGTGGGCTGGGCGGTGTGGTCCACCTCGTGCAGCGGAGTGTGCTGGTCACGCCCGATCGGCGTGCCGTGCCCGGCCCCGGAACCCGACCCGGAACCGGACGCGCTGGACGTAGGGTCGTCGACGGTCAAGGGCCGCCTCCTGTCCATTCCGTGCGCACTGCGAAACCGGGTGATCACCGCGGGACCGGGATCGCCTAAACCATACGGCAGGTGTGCCGTAGCTCACTCCTTCTCCCGAGAGCCCGGCGCACCTCAGGGGCCCGGCCGCGCCAAAATCCGGCCCCACCGAGCCCCCGCCGGCCCCTTCCGGCCCGGGCCGGCCAAAATCCAGCCTCGCCCGGGGGCACCTCCCAGCGGTAGCCGGGGGAGATTGAGGCGCGGGGGTCCGGGGGCGGCGCCC
>NZ_JBHWBP010000677.1:0-1549 GCF_042735575.1 Streptomyces sp. NPDC059564
GTTTCGGGAAGGGGCGGGGTGGGGGACTCTCCCCTTCGGCCCGGCCCCGCCGAGCCCGCCGATCCCTGGGCCGGGGAACCCGCCCCCGGTGAGCCGGATGACCTCTGGTCCGGGGAAGCCGCGACCCCGGCCGGGGAGGCCGCGTACCCCCCTGCCGGGGAGACGCGGGTGCCCGGGCCGCGCCGGCCCGGCGGCGCGGGGGGCGCGGCCGCGACCCCCGAAGAGGCCCGCGCCATCGCCTCCTGGGACCGCGACCTCGACGCCCTCGAGGGCGAGCTCCGCCGCGCCCGCGCAGCCGTCCGCGAGGTCGAGTTGCCCTCCGCCCTCTCCGCGAGCCAGCTCCTGCGCCTCGCCGCCGACGAGCAGGGCTTCGTACGCGATCTCGCCCGCCCCATGCCCAAGCCTCCGCAGCCCGCGGCACGCCAGGGCACCCGCTTCCACGCCTGGGTCGAGTCCCGCTTCGACGAGCTGCCCCTGCCGCTCCTCGACCTCCTCGACCCCGCCACCGAGCTGCCCGGCTCCGACCAGGAGGTCGCCGACGAGGCCGACCTCGACTCCCTCAAGGCCGCCTTCGAGCGCAGCGAGTACGCCGAGCGGACCCCGTACCGGATGGAGGCCCCGGTCCAGCTGACCCTCGCCGGCCGGGTGATCCGCGGCCGGATCGACGCCGTGTACAAGAACCCCGACGGCTCGTACGAGGTGGTCGACTGGAAGACCGGCCGCACCACCCAGGCCGACCCCCTCCAGCTCGCCGTGTACCGCCTCGCCTGGGCGGAAGCCACCGGCACCCCCCTCGACCGGGTCTCCGGCGCCTTCCTCCACGTCCGCAGCGGCCGCGTGATCCGCCCCCGCGACCTCCCCGGCCGGGCCGGTCTTGAGCGGATCCTCCAAGGCAAAACGGGCACGCACGGTGACCCTCAGGCGGACGGATAGGCTCGTGGCCATGAGCGAAACCCTGCCGGACAGCGCCGTCCGCACGTACATCGACGCCCACCGCGAGGCCTTCCTCGGCGACCTCGCCGAGTGGCTGCGCATCCCGTCCGTCTCGGCCCAGCCCGAGCACGCGGACGACGTGCGCCGCAGCGCGGAATGGCTCGCCGCGAAGCTCAAGGAGACCGGCTTCCCGGTCACCGAGATCTGGCCGACGCCGGGCGCCCCCGCCGTCTTCGCCGAGTGGCCCAGCGAGGACCCGGCCGCGCCGACCGTCCTCGTCTACGGGCACCACGACGTTCAGCCCGCCGCCCTCGCGGACGGCTGGCACACCGAGCCGTTCGAGCCGGTGATCCGCGACGGCCGCATGTACGGGCGCGGCGCGGCCGACGACAAGGGCCAGGTCTTCTTCCACACCCTCGGCGTCCGCGCCCACCTCGCCGCCACCGGCGCCGCGGCCCCCGCCGTGAACCTCAAGTTCCTGATCGAGGGCGAGGAGGAGTCCGGCTCCCCGAACTTCCGCGACCTCGTCGAGGAGCGCGCCGAGCGCCTGGCCGCCGACGTCGTGATCGTCTCCGATACCGGCATGTGGTCCGAGACCACCCCCACCGTCTGCACC
>NZ_JBHWBP010000678.1:0-1522 GCF_042735575.1 Streptomyces sp. NPDC059564
AGAGGCCTGCCAGGGTATCGCGGGAGGAATAGATGCCGAGCGCGAGAGCCATGGCGAGCAGCGCGCCGATACCAGCCTTGAGGGAGAACTGCTTGCAGATAGCGGCGAGGACGATCACCACGAGAGCGACCTTCAGGCCCCGATCGGCCCACTTGCCCAGCATGTCGAAAATGCCATCGCCGAGGGCGTCCAGCTGGCTGGCGAGGATCACCATCTTCATCGGGCACCCCCGGCGGTGACGGTGGGCTCGCCAGACGGGGACGCGACACCGACGGACGCCGGGGCGGGGGAACCGCTCTCGAGGGTGCTGATCTCCCAGCGGCCGGCGCGGGCGGTCACCACCAGGCGGTACTCCAGCGGCCAGCGGGTACCGGCCCGATCCTCACCTTCGACCCGCACCCGCACGCGCGCCCGGGTCCCATCAGCCGGAACGTCCCTCCCGTCGGCCAGCTCCGTGTCGGCCGCGACGTCCTTGACCTCGATGCGCGAGTAGGAGGCTGCCGCCGGCGCGGACAGACGCACCCCCGGCGACAGGTACCGCTCCAAGCCCGCACCCTGCCCACCGGCACCGGCCAGGTAAGTCCGCAGGAACTCCCCGAGGGAGACAGCCAGGGGGCCGGTGGAGGGGACAGGGCGGGTGAACACGGATGCCCCGGCCTGGGCCGCCTCGGGGGCGGCGACTTCGGCGGGCGATCCGGTGACCACCAGAGGCCCGCCATCCCTGCCACCAGTGCCGCTGACGGCGAAGTACCGGGCCGCGCTCTGGGCCACCGCCTGGTCCGTGCCATTGCTCGACGCTTGCCCGCGCCGCTCCTCGGCGATGGCGGCAACCGTCACCGTCCACCCACCACCGGGCGGGTAGGCGGTCCGTAGGGGAGTCACCCGCACCACCGCGGGGATGCCGGCCTCACGGGAACGGGAGGGGAGTTCGGCCTGCGGCGCCATCGCCCGCACAGCCGTACCCACGGGGTTGTCTGACACGTCGGCGTCGGCGCGCAGCCACAGCTCCACGAAGTGCGCGGCCGTCCCGGCCGGGTCCACCTGCGGGCGGCTCGTGCTCGGGGCCGGGGCCACAGCAGCCTGCGCGGCGGTGCCGGCCGGGGCGGCCAAGGCGACGGCGAGCGCGAGGGGCCCTGCCGCCAGTGCCGTCCAGACCCCGATCCGCGCCAGGCGCGGGCCCTGCGAGACCGGGCGGCCGACGGGGACGGTCTCCGGCCGCGAGGTGCGGAGCGGCTTCGAGAGCGCGGTCGGTCGGGCGGGACGTTCGCGGCCGGGAGGGATAGTGCGACGACGTGCCATGGGAGTGCCTTCCGAGGGGAGTGGAGCTGCTTGCCCCCACACAACGGCGACGCCCTCACCGGTCCGCTCACCACGCCAACCCCGGCGCCATCACGGCTGGGACACAGCGTGGGTGGTGGGGGACCCGGGACTCCCCACCGCCGCCCCCACGCCGGGCACACCCCCGCCCGCCCCAAAAGCACCCGCGGCGCCGGGAGGGCACCCCACCCCGGGGCGTGTACAA
>NZ_JBHWBP010000679.1:0-1514 GCF_042735575.1 Streptomyces sp. NPDC059564
CCACCCCTCCCGCCACCGCCGACGCCGACGCGAAGGCACCCGTGGAGACCCCGCCGGCCCGGCCCGCCACCACGCCGGCGCCGAAGCCGACGACGAAGGCGCCGACCACCCCGGACGAGCCCGCGAAGGCCGACTGCGAGATCGTCTCCAACGCCGGCAACTGCTACAACGCGGGCCAGTTCTGCCGCAAGGCGGACGTGGGCCGGTCCACGCACGCGGGCAACGGCCGGATGATCTACTGCCGCCAGGACGGCGGCCAGCCCCGCTGGGGCTACTGAGCCGCGAGGGCGGGCCGGGGCGGGCGTACGCGGCCTCCGCCCCGGTGTCGCGCCACCCCGCACGTCCGAGCGGGCACTCTCCGTGACACCGGGCACGTTCCTCAAGGTCAGACCGATCCGCGCGACCTGACCCGGACGGCGTAATCTGGTCGAAAGGTTGCAATGCGGCGCGCCTCGTGCGCGCCGCATCGCACCCCGTACCCGCTCGCTCGCACCTGGGCCAGGGAGGCGGCGCGTGACCGATCCGTTCGGCTTCCTCAGGATCCCCCGCAAGGCCGTCGCGCCGCGGCCCGTGGCCGAGCGGCTCGCCGACTGGCGCGAGGTGTACGCGGGGCAGGCGCTGCTGCCGCTCGTCTCCGAGCAGGCCGACCGCTGCATGGACTGCGGCATCCCCTTCTGCCACACCGGGTGCCCGCTGGGGAACCTCATACCCGAGTGGAACGCGTACGCCGCCCACGGCGACTGGAGCGCCGCGTACGAGCGGCTGCACGCCACCAACAACTTCCCCGAGTTCACCGGCCGGCTCTGCCCGGCGCCCTGCGAGGACGCCTGCGTGCTGACGATCAACGCCGATCCGGTGACCATCAAGAACGTCGAGCAGACCATCGCTGACGAGGGGCTGCGGCGCGGGTACATGAGCCCGCGCCCCCCGGAGCGGCGCGGCGGGAAGTCGGTGGCCGTCATAGGTTCCGGCCCGGCCGGACTGGCCGCGGCCCAGCAGCTGACCCGGGCCGGGCACGCCGTCGTCGTCCACGAGCGGGCCGACCGGATCGGCGGCCTGCTGCGCTACGGCATTCCCGAGTTCAAGATGGAGAAGGCGCACCTCGACCGCCGGATCGGGCAGATGCGGGCCGAGGGCACCTCCTTCGTGACGGGGGTGGACATCGGCGGGACGGAGCGGGCGGACGAACTGCGGAGGAGCTACGACGCCGTCGTGGTCGCCGTCGGCGCCGGGGAGCGCAGGGAGCTGCCGGTCCCGGGGCGCGGGCTGCACGGCATCCACCAGGCCATGGAGTACCTGACCTGCGCGAACCGGGTGCGCGAGGGCGACTACCCGGTGTCGCCCGTGTCCGCCGAGGGCAGCCACGTGGTGATCGTCGGGGGCGGTGACACCGGCTCGGACTGCCTCGGCACGGCGCTGCGGCAGGGCGCGCTCTCGGTGGTCCAGCTCGACATCAATCCGGAGCCGGGGCCCGAGCGCGCCGACGGGGAGCCCTGGCCGGTGTACCCGAAGGT
>NZ_JBHWBP010000680.1:0-1455 GCF_042735575.1 Streptomyces sp. NPDC059564
TGGTGGGGCCAACCCCGGCCCCCCTTTTGCCCCCGCCCCCCCCAACCCCCCCCCCCCCCGGGGGGGGGGGGGGTTTTTGGGGGGGCGGGGGGGGGGGGGCGGAGCCCCAGGAGCGGTGCCGCACGTCAGCGGGCGCGGTTGAGGGACTGGAGGGCGGCTCGGAGGAGCTGCGGGACCGGGGCCGAGCCGCCGGAGGCTAGGGCCGCCTCCGCCTGCGGGGTCACGGCCGAGACCGCCTCCTCCGCCTCCCGGGGCGCGTACCCGAGGCCGATCAGCGCGGCCTGGAGCTGCTCGGTCCACGGAGCCGGACCGGCGGCGACGGCCCGCTGGGCGCCGACGAGGCCACTGGCCCCCAGCGGGGTCCCGAGCTTGCCCTTGAGCTCCAGCAGGAGCTTCTGGGCGCCCTTCTTGCCGATTCCGGGCACGGCCATCAGCGCCTTCTCGTCCCCGGTGGACACCGCGAGCCGCAGCCCGTCGGGGCTGTGCGCCCCGAGCATCGCCTGGGCCAGCCGCGGCCCGACCCCGCTGGCGGTCTGGAGCAGCTCGAAGACCTGGCGTTCGTCGTCGTCCGCGAAGCCGTAGAGGGTCAGCGAGTCCTCGCGCACGACCAGGGAGGTGGCGAGTTTCGCCTCCTGGCCCGTCCGCAGGCCCGCGATCGTGTTCGGCGTGCACTGCACGGCCATGCCCACTCCCCCGACCTCGATGACGGCCACGGTGGGGGCGAGCGCGGCGACCTGTCCGCTGACGAAGGCGATCATCGGGTACGGCCTTTCGAGACGGCGTGCTGGGCGACCGCCTGCTGGAGTCGGTTCTGGGCGGGGGCCCGCCAGATGTGGCAGATGGCGAGGGCGAGGGCGTCGGCGGCGTCGGCGGGCTTCGGCGGGGCGGCCAGCCGCAGCAGCCGGGTCACCATGGCCCCGACCTGTGCCTTGTCGGCCCGGCCGCTCCCGGTGACGGCCGCCTTGACCTCACTGGGGGTGTGCAGGGCGACCGGTATCCCGCGGCGGGCGGCGCACAGCATGGCGACGGCGCTGGCCTGGGCGGTGCCCATGACGGTGCTGACGTTGTGCTGGCTGAAGACCCGCTCCACGGCGACGACTTCGGGCCGGTGGGCGTCGAGCCATTCCTCGATGCCCTGCTCGATCGCGACGAGCCGGTGCCCGAGCTCGGCGTCCGCGGGGGTCCGTACGACGCCCACGCCGATCATGGTCAGCGGCCGCCCGGCGACACCCTCGACCACGCCGACGCCGCACCGCGTCAGCCCCGGGTCCACACCGAGTACGCGCACCGCACCCCTCCCTCGATCTCCTGTCCGAGCAGGCTATCGGGTGGTACTGACAATGCCGCGGGGGCACGGGGGGTGTTACCGTGGGGCCCCGTGGGGTGGCGCGGACGGGTGGGCCGGGGGCAGGGGCGGGGCGGGGACGGCGGAGGTGGGGGAGGCGGGCTGCGGGG
>NZ_JBHWBP010000681.1:0-1446 GCF_042735575.1 Streptomyces sp. NPDC059564
CCTGGATGCAGATGGTGGGCGCCCAGTGGCTGCTGGTCGGGGACGGCGCCGCGCTGGTGACGCTCGTGCAGACGGCCTCAAGCCTTCCCGTCGTGCTGCTGGCCCTGCCCTCGGGGGTGATCGCCGACCGCTTCGACCGCCGCTCGGTGCTGCTGGCCTCGCAGTTCGCGATGCTCGCGGTGTCCGGTGCGCTGGCCGTGCTGGCGTTCACGGACGCGCTGTCGCCGACGGTGCTGCTCGCCCTCACCTTCCTGCTGGGGTGCGGTTCGGCGCTGATGGGCCCGGCCTGGCAGGCGGTCCAGCCGGAGCTGGTGGAGCGCCGACGGCTCGGGCAGGCCGCGGCGTTGGGCGCGGTGAACATGAACCTGGCCCGCGCCGTGGGCCCGGCTCTCGGCGGGGCGGTGGTCGCGGCGGCGGGCGCGGGCTGGGTCTTCGCCTTCAACGCGGCTTCCTACCTGGGCACCGCGGCCGTCCTCCTGGTGTGGCGGCGCCCGCCGACGGCCGCCCCTGGAGCGGGGAACGAACGGCTGACGGACGCCCTGCACGCCGGGCGCCGCTATGTGCGGAACGCGCCCGGGGTGCGCCGGGTCCTGCTGCGTACGCTCCTGCTCGTCCCCGGCGGCGCGGCTCTGTGGGCGCTGCTGCCCCTGGCCGCGAGCCGCTCCCTGGGCCTCGGCTCGGGCGGGTACGGGCTGCTGCTGGGGGCGGTGGGCGTGGGAGCGGTGGCGGGCGCCTTCGTCCTGTCCCGTATCCGCCGCGTACTGTGGACCAACGGCACGCTCACGGCGGGCGCCGTGGTGTTCGCCGGGGTGCTCGCGGTGCTGGCCACGGTCCATGTGCCCTGGCTGGTGGTACTCGCCCTGCTGCCCGCGGGCCTCGCCTGGATCGCCGTCCTGTCCACCCTCAACGCGGCCGTGCAGACCCGGCTCCCCGGCTGGGTGAGGGCTCGTGGCCTCGCCGTCTACCTGCTGGTCTTCCAGGGCGGACAGGCACTGGCCGCGCCCCTGTGGGGTACGGTCGCCGACCGGATCGGGCTGGGCCCCTGTCTGCTGATCGCCGCCGGTGCCATGCTCCTGAGCGCGGCCACCGTACGGCGGTGGCCGCTGCACGACGCCGAGGGCATCGACCCCACGCCGTCGGACCACTGGCCCGCGCCTCCCCTGGTGTTCGAACCCGGGGAGTCCGACGGCCCGGTCCTGGTCTCCGTCGCCTACCGCGTCCCGGCGGGGCAACAGGCCCGGTTCACGGACCGGATGCTCCGCGTGGCCGGCTCCCGGCGCCGTACGGGAGCCCTGTCCTGGGGCCTCTACCAGGACGGCCACGACCCGGAGCGGTTCGTCGAGAACTACCTGGTCTCCTCCTGGGCGGAGCACCGGGCCCAGCACCACGTCCGGCTGACGGCCACCGACCGCCGGTTCGAGGAGGAGGCCCGCGCGCTGCTCACCC
>NZ_JBHWBP010000682.1:0-1435 GCF_042735575.1 Streptomyces sp. NPDC059564
AGTCGAGGGTGACGTTCTCGGCGAGGGCGCTGGCGCCCTCCGCCTCGACTTCCACGTGGGCGGAAGCCGGCGAGGCGAGGGCGAGGCCGGCCGCGAGGGCGACTGCCGTCATCGTGGCGGAACGGCGCGCGGTGCGCGCGGAGGTGAAGCGGGGCACGGGTGGCTCCCATGGTGGTGTGGGCGACGGCGGGCAGGTGGAAACGCGCCTCGGGATCAGACGGCGAGAGCGAGTTCCGCAGCCGGAGGACCCCTTCGCGCCACGGCGTACGCCAGCATCGAGGAGTGGCACGGGTGGCCCGTGGTCCGTGCCCGGAACGGTCGGACGACGTGCGGGATGAACGGGGCCGTTCCGGCCGGGACCAGTGCCCGGAGCCACTGGGCCAGCGCCCCGTCGAGCCGATCGGCCACCGTGCGGCACGCGGAATCCGCGCGTTGCAGACACCAGGCCACCAGGAGAGCCGTCGCCACGTGCGCGGTGAACATGAGCACCGCGCTGTGGTGGCCGGCGTGCCAGGCGTCGTGTGCGGTGGGGGGAGGGCCATGGACGTGGATCGCGTGGGGGTTCGGGGCCGTGTGCGGGTCCGCCCGGCTGAAGACCATGTGCAGTGCGATCTGCGCCGTGCCGGTCAGCGTCATGACCGAAGGCAGCGACCGTGCCCGTCGTATGAAGGGGAACGAGAGCAGGAAGAGCAGCCCCGGCGCGAGGAGGGCCGTCTGCCAGGACACGGACTGCGCGGAGGCCAGGTGGGGCCCGGCGAGCGCGAGTCCGGTGCCCGAGCCGGTGAAGACCAGCGTGCGGGCGGCCGTGACCGGCATGCCGTCCACCGGTTCCGTGCCGGTACGGCATGCGGTGCGGGGGTCGGCTGTCCGTGGCATGGCGGCACCATCATGGGGCATGAGCAGCCTGCTGCGTGGCCCGGACCGAGATCTCTCACGGTATGGGCGGGGGTGGTGTGAAATCGTCGTCAGCGCGATCCGGACGACGCGTGCTCGGTGCGATCGGGCCAGCGGTGGTGGTGCTGGTCGATGACGTAGTGGTGGCCGTGCTGCCAGCCGCCCGAGGCCGGGTGGGCGTCGGTGAGGTGGGGGTGGCCCGGGGGCAGGTCCGGATGGACGTGTTCCAGCTCGGACGGGTCGCGGGCCGGCCAGATGAAGACCGCGGCGGTCGCGGAGGCCAGGGCCATGACGCCGAGGACCACGGCCGTGACGGGGAGCCCGGCACCGGCGGCGAGCCAGCCGGCCAGCGGGTAGGTGAGCAGCCAGCAGCTGTGGGAGAGCGAGAACTGGGCGGCGAAGGCGGCGGGCAGGTCCGCGTCGGCCGTGGAGCGGCGGATCACCCGGCCTCCCGGGGTCAGTACGGCGGAGCACGCGGCCCCGATCGCGGCCCAGGCGGCCAGGATCGCGAACCAGGACCAGGAGCCCGGCGGCGTCGCGG
>NZ_JBHWBP010000683.1:0-1432 GCF_042735575.1 Streptomyces sp. NPDC059564
GCTGCTCGGCATCGCCGAACAGCCCACCTTCAGCATTTCGCGGACTCAGGCCGTGTGCAGGGCCGCGCGCAGGGTGCGGGCGGCCAGGGTGATGGCGGCCTCGGCCGCGTGGGTGCCGCGCAGGGCGTCGAGCATGACGAAGTCGTGGATGATGCCCTGGAAGCGCACCGCGGTGACCGGCACGTCCGCCGCGCGGAGCTTGTTGGCGTACGCCTCGCCCTCGTCGCGCAGGACGTCGGCCTCGGCGGTGATGACGAGGGCCGGCGGAAGGTCCTTGAGCTGCTCGGTGGTGGCCCGCAGCGGGGAGGCGGTGATCTGGGCGCGCTCGCTCTCGTCGGTGGTGTACTGGTCCCAGAACCACTGCATGCCGTCGCGGCGCAGGAAGTAGCCGGTGGCGAACTGGTGATAGGACGGCGTGTCGAAGCCCGCGTCCGTGACCGGGTAGAACAACACCTGCTGCACCAGCGGGAGGCCGCCACGCTCCTTGGCCATGAGGGTGAGGGCCGCGGTCATGTTGCCGCCGACGGAGTCACCGGCAACGGCCAGCCGCGAGCCGTCGAGGCCCTTGGACCCGCCCTGTTCCACGACCCACCGGGCGACCGCGTAGTTCTGCTCGATCGCGACCGGGTAGCGGGCCTCGGGCGACAGGTCGTACTCGGGGAACACCACTGCGGCGCCCGCGCCGACGGCGAGCTCGCGCACCAGGCGGTCGTGCGTGTGGGCGTTGCCGAAGACCCAGCCGGCGCCATGGATGTAGACGATCACGGGGAGGAAGCCGGTGGCGCCGGCGGGCTTGACGATCCGCGCCCGGACGGTGCCGGTGGGTCCGCCCGGGACGGTGATCCACTCCTCGTCGACCGCCGGCTTGTCGATCTCGCCGGACTGTACCTCGTCGACCGCCTTGCGGCCCTCCAGCGGGGACAGGTCGAAGAGGTACGGCGGGTTGGCGGTCGCCGCCGCGAACTCGGCTGCCGCGGGTTCCAGCACCGGCTGGATCGGCGCAGGGGCATCAGACATGTGTATCTCCTGGAATCGGTGAGCAGGGCGGTCGTCCCCGGGAACCGGTCCGGATCCTCGGACCGGGCGGCACGGCGCCGCCGCTGCGCACGGTAGGTCTCCCGCGGGCACGGGAGTTGTCCACGAGCGCACCTCCGACGTCCCCGCAGCGCACCGAAGGGCCCGGAGCACGGTCGCTGCGCTCGGGGGCCGCATCCCGTGCACTCCCGGTCAAGAGCCCGCCGCCGGCACGCTCTACGGTCACTCCCGCCATGCCCGCCCCGCTCCCGGTCTGGACACGCATGAAGAACACACCGTCTTCACCGGCGCCCACCAGGGCCGACTCCCCGTGGGCGCCGCTCACGGTACGTGTCTTCCGGGCGCTGTGGATCGCCCAGTTGGTCTCCAACACCGGCAGCTGGATGCAGATGGTGGG
>NZ_JBHWBP010000684.1:0-1399 GCF_042735575.1 Streptomyces sp. NPDC059564
CTCCAGTAGAGGATCCGGCCCCGGGGGCGGCTCCACCGGACCGGGGAGATCAGGGTGCGCTCGGCCATGCCCGCCCTGCAGCTCGCGGGGCTGTGCCACGCCTTCTACGGGACGGACGGGTTCGCCCTCGCGCCGCTGCCGCTCGGGGACCGGTCCCGGCTGGTGGAGGTGATCGGCGCCGAGGCCGAATCGATCGTCTACTTCTACGCGAGCTGTGACCGCGCGGCGTCGTACCCCTCTCTGGCCGAGGACGAGCCCGCCTTCCGCGACCGGTTCACCGGCCGCGGGTTCGTTCCCGCGCTCGGGCAGCGCCGGGACTTCGCGGAGCTGACCGCGGCCAATGAGCTGGACATCGCGCGCGTCGACGGTGCCTTCCGCGCGGCGGCCGGAGCGGGGCTGTTGTCGCTGTTCACCCGGCTCCGGCCGCTGCTGAGCCCGGCGGCATGGCAGGACTGCGTGACCACGCTGGCCGCCTGACGTGCGCGGCCATCCGCCGTTCAGGTGATGCGCGGTGGCTGCGTGGCCTCGCGGAGGACCGCGATGGCGTTCAGGGTTCCTCCGGTGCGGCCGGCGAGCAGGCCGCGCGGCGTGTGGACGCGCCACAGGCTGCCCGCGTCGGGCTCGGCCCTGCCGAGGTGGAAGGGGCGGGTGATGTCGGTGATGTCCTGGATGACGACCGCGCCGTCGCACCGCCTGGCGCTGTACCTGCGGCCCATGCACTTGAAGACCCAGGGGTGGGAAGTGATCTCGCCGAGTCCCAGGGCATGCGTGTCCTGTTCGGGCTTGGCGCCGGGAACCAGACCCAGCATTACGCCTCCATTACGCAGTGTGTCTGACTTCTATCCCATAGTAGCCACAACGGAATGCCCGCCACCGCCGACGGGTGCGATCCGGTCACCGTTCGCGTCCGGACGCCCCGTGGCGCCCCCGCGGTTACGATGGCCACGGGCTCCGACCGGCGCCCGTCGGGCCTCAGCAGGGAGGCGTGTTCATGGCGCGGGAACAGATCTCCGGTATCGATCCCACGGCGGTCCCGAGCGGGGACGGATGCGTGGAATGCCTGGCCGGCCAGGGGCCAGGATGGTGGTTCCACCTGCGGCGCTGCGCCGAATGCGGGCACATCGGGTGCTGCGACTCCTCCCCCTCCCAGCACGGCACGAAGCACGCCCGCGAGGCCGGGCACCCCTTCCTGACCAGCTTCGAGCCCGGCGAGAGCTGGTTCTGGAACATCGAGACCGAGGAGTACTACGACGGGCCCGAGCTGCTCCCGCCCCAGGCCCACCCGGCCTCCCAGCCGACCCCGGGCCCTCGGGGCAAGGTGCCCGAGGGGTGGGAGCGGGACCTGCGCTGACCGGGGCCGCGGTCAGCCGGGCGGACGCTTGCGCGGGTCGGTGATCCT
>NZ_JBHWBP010000685.1:0-1390 GCF_042735575.1 Streptomyces sp. NPDC059564
GGCCTCCGAGCAGCGGCAGGTACACCGAGGTCAGGGTGGACAGGGGTGGCAGCAGATGACCATCACCCAGGCCGCCCAGGCGGTACAGCTCTCCGGCTACCCGAACGCGTACGCGCAGTGGGAGCCGCTGGCCCGGGCCCTGCAGCAGGCCATCGTCAAGACCCTGCCCAACAGCGGCGCGGGACAGCCCGGCCAGGAACCCGGCAGCACTCCGGGCGGCGCCGGCGGCTGCAAGCCGGGCGAGGACGGATCCGGCTGGGGCTCCATCCCCGAAGGGACCGTCCCCGCCGGATACAAGATCCCCGCCGATGCCTCGCCGAAGGCCCGCACCGCGATCGACTGGGCGATGCATCAGCTCGGCACCCTCTACCAGTGGGGCGGCACCTGCACCGCGCCGCACGGCCCTGACCCCATGGGCCGCTGCGACTGTTCCAGCCTCATGCAGCAGGCCTACGCCAAGGCCGGCATCCAGCTCACCCGCACCACGTACACGCAGGTCAAGGAGGGTGACGCCGTGCCGGCGAACGCCCTGAAGCCCGGCGACTTGCTCTTCTCCCGCGGCACCGCCGCCGTCCCCGAGCACGTCGGCATGTACATCGGCGCCGGCCTGGTGATCAACGCGCCGCGCACATCGAAGCCGGTGCGGATCGAGAAGGTCGGCGACTGGCAGATCCTCGCCGTCCGCCGTATCCCCGCGCTCAACAGCTAGGCGTCCGCCACCCGCGTACGCGGGGCACACGCCGGCCCTTCCTCCGCGCCCCGAGCGCCCCCTCTCCCTTCCCCCGCATACCCGCAGGGCCTCCTAGGCCTGCGCCCGCAAGGAGCTTTGCCATACCCATTTCACTCGCAGACCGCGTCCTCTACCTCGCCTACGACCCCGGGATCACTCCAACGGACGGCGGCCTTCCCGGTCTCGACGTCCTGAAGAAGGTCGTCAACTCGATCAACATGTTCGGCATCATCGCCGTCGTCGGCGCGCTCGCCGTCTCCCTCGGCGTGTGGGCCTGGGGCCACCACAGCGGCGGCCACCAGGCCGAGGCCAATGGGAAGAAGGGCGCGGTCGTCGCCGCCGGCGCCGCCCTGGGCCTGGGCGCCGCCAACGGCATCGTCGCCTTCTTCTCCGCACTCGGAACGCAGGTCAAGTAGTGCCGAAACGTTCCCTCTCCCCCCTGCACCGGGCCACCACCCACTGGACGACCGGACGACGGATCCTCGTCGCCGCCGTGGTCATCACCGCGCTCCTCGGGGCCGCCGGACTGACCGCCTGGTTCACCGTCCGCGGCAGCAAGAACGAAGCCAGCGCCTCCCCCGCGGCCCCCGCGCCGAGCGCACCCGCCACCAGGGCACCGAAGCCATTCGCGGGTACGGGCTCTGTGCCGGCCCAGCCCAA
>NZ_JBHWBP010000686.1:0-1377 GCF_042735575.1 Streptomyces sp. NPDC059564
AGCCCCCGGAACTCCGGAACCCCCGGGCCCCCCCGACCCGGCCGAGCCCTCCGCGCCCGCCGGAGCCGCCCCCCGGGCCGCCACCGGCGTACGGGCCTTCGCGACGGGCGGCGCCGCCCCGGCGCGCTCGGGCGGGCCGGGCACCCGGCCCAAGCCGGCCGCCAAGGGCACCGCCCGCCCCCCGGTCTCCCTGACCCGCCACGAGGCGAAGACCCCGGTCCGCACCGGCTCCGGCGGGGGCGGAGGCTCCGGCGACCCGGACGAACCCGTCGGCCCCTCCCCCGCCCACGCGTCCGCCCCCGCGCCGGTACTCCAGCCCGAACCGAAGCCCGCCGCGCCACAGAACGATCCCGCGCAGAGCGACCCCTCGCCTCCGGGCGCGCCCCCGCGGCCGGGGCAAGCCGCGCAGCCGGGAGAAACCGCGCACTCCGGGGAGACCACGCAGCCGGGGCAGGCCCCGCAGCCGGGAGAAGCCGCGCAGCCGGGCGGCGAGCCCCCGCAGCCGGGCGGCGAGCCCGCGCAGCCGCCCCCCTCCAGACCCGCCCAGGCCTTCGACGCCCTCTATGCCCGCGCCGCCCCCGCGCTGGTCCGCCAGTCCTACCTCCTGACCGGCCGCCCCGCCCTCGCCCAGCAGGCGGTGGAGCAGGCGTTCCGGCAGGCCTGGGGGCGCTGGCCCGAGGTGGCCACCGACCCCGACCCGGTCGGCTGGGTGCGCGCGACCGCGTACGACTACGCCCTCTCCCCCTGGCCACGGCTGCGCCACCGCTACCGGCGCCCCGGCAAGGCCCCGGCCGAGCCCGTCGACCGGATGCTGCTGAACGCCCTCCTCGACCTGCCGCCCGCGCACCGCCGGACCGTACTGCTCTACGACGGCATCGGCCTCGACCTGCCCGACACCGCCGCCGAGACCGAGGCCACCACCCTGGCCGCCGGGAACCGGCTGCTCCACGCGCACGCCGCCCTCGCCGACCGGGTGCCCGGGCTGACCGACGTGGCGCCCGGGAAGCAGTCGGCCGTGCTGCGCGAACTGCTCGCCGCCGTCCGGCCGCCCGTACCCCTGGAACCGCGCCGCACGGCGGCGGCCGTGCGCGTCCTCACCGAGAACCGGGCCCTGCGCTGGGCGCGGGCCGCGCTCGGCCTGACCACCGTCATCGCCGTGGCCACGGGGTACACGACCGTGACCGCGCCGGGCCGGTACGAGCCCCCGCTCCCGCCCGGCACCAGCGTCTCCGGGGTCCCGCCACACAGCGGCCCCCAGCGGCTCACCGACCGGAGCCGGGAACTCCAGAACAAGCTGCGCGACGCCCCGGCCGCCGGACCCGCCCGGATCTCTCCGGGCCTCGAATGAGAAACGGGCGTGGCCCGCACCCCCGAGGG
>NZ_JBHWBP010000687.1:0-1363 GCF_042735575.1 Streptomyces sp. NPDC059564
ACCCGGCACCAGCTTCGAGCACAAGGCAGGCAACTGACATGTCGACGCAGCCCCGCACGATCGTCACCGCAGGTCCGACCCTCACCGCGGCCGAGATCCGCCACTACCTGCCCAATGCCGAAGTGCGGCCGCCGGTGGCCGCGGACCAGGTCCTGCGCTGGGGCCTGCGGCCGGGAGACCGGCTGCTGGTCATCGACGGGCTGTTCCTGCACTCCCGGGCGGTACGCCACAAGGAGCTGCTGGCCCTGATCGACCAGGGGGTCGAGGTGTACGGCGCTTCCAGCATGGGCGCGCTGAGGGCGGCCGAGCTCGCGCCCTTCGGCATGGTGGGCATCGGCAGCGTTTTCCGGGCCTACCGCGACCAGGAGATCATCGGCGATGACGAAGTCGCGCTCCTGCACGCCGACGCGGACGCGGACCACCGCCCTCTGAGCTGGGCCCTGGTCGACTTCCGGCACGCGGTGGCGCATGCGCGGCGCACCGGGGTCCTCGGCCCGCGGACGGCGGAACTGCTCGTCGCCACGGCGGCGGAGATGCCGTTCACCGCGCGTGACAGCGCCACGATCCTCGCGGCCGCGCAGGAGAGCGGGGCCGACCGGCGCCAGCTGGACGCCTTCCGGTCCCGCTACGCGAAGGGCGGTCCGCGCATCAAGCGGCGCGACGCCCTCACCGCCCTCCGCTACCTGGCCCTGCGGGCATCGGCCCACCCGGAGGCGGGGACCGCCCCGGTCGCCCGGGGCAACCTCACGTACCGGGGAGCGGCCACGCCGCTGGCCGAGACGGTGTACCTCCGCTCCTGGCGCAGCACCCCGCTGCCCGACGGCTGCGGTACGCCGGACGGCGGGCGGCCGGCGGAAATCGGCGGCGAAGAGGTCGTCGAGGCCATGGCCCTGTCCTGGCCCGGTTTCCCGGCGTTCCTGCGCGAAGTGGCGGCCGCCCGGCTCCTGGAAAGCCTCGGCTCGGGCCTCGACGGCACCGCTCCCGGCACGGACTGGCCGGCGCTGTCGGCCCGGCTGTCGGCGCACCTGCGGGAGCTGGGCCTGCCGGCCGGCCCCGGTGACGCGCGGCGGCACGCGGCGCTGGTACGGCCGGCCGAGCGCCGGCTGCCCTGGTCCGAGGCGGGGCCGCTGCTCGCGACGCGGCTGTGGCGCACCACCAGCCTGCTGGACTGGATGACCCCCGTGGTCGCCGCTCTGGAACACCACCCGGTCTTCGCCGAGACCGCGGCGGCGCTGGTCCGCGCCCGGGCGGAGGGGTCGGTGTCGGCGGCGGACGAGCAGAGGCAGACCGAGGTCCAGTGCGGGCGGCTGCTGAACGCCTGGCAGATCGGCGATGCGGACGACCTGCTGCCCGCACTGCGTGC
>NZ_JBHWBP010000688.1:0-1358 GCF_042735575.1 Streptomyces sp. NPDC059564
GGCCCGCCCCCGGCCGCCCCCCCCCGCCCCCCGCCCCCCCCCCGCCCCCCGCCCCGCCGGCCCCCCGCCCCCCGCCCGCCCCCCCGCCGCCCGGCGGAGTTGGGGCAGGGTCGGTATTGGTGCTGGTCAGGTGCTCTTTGGTGAGTGGTGAGTAGCCGGACTTTCCCCTGGGGAGCTGGTAGTGGGGTGGGAGAGGTGGCGGCGGGGAGGGGAGTGAGCGGGTGCCGGCTGGGATCCTTTTTCGGGGCTGGGCGAGGGCCGGGGTATCAGTGGGTTGGCGGGCGGGTCAGTGGAGATGCCGGGCCAGTGGGCGGTGGCGATGGCCTTCGGCCCGGTCGGGTGTTGGCGGTGCTGCTGATGGAAGCGAGGGTTGGGTCTGGCGGAATGGTGTTGGGTGGTGCTTCGAGCTGGGGGTGCCATGGCGGAGCGGAGGGGCTTGAGGTGTGGAGGGTGTTGATGGGTGAAATGAATGTGGCCGACGCCCACTTCCGCCGTGGGCGGGTGGCAAGGGCGTCGGCCGACCGAAGAACACACCTTGGGAGCAACCCGCATGCGTCTCAGGGCCGAGCATAGCGCTCGGCGGTCCTGCGGGCACGTACCGCACATGGCGCTCCCCTAGTGCGGTATGTTTTTTCACCCCGCGTGCTCAAGTTCGCTGGCACGTCGTATCTACCGGAAGGTCGGGCTCGTGATCCGCGCTGGACGAACGGCCGTGGGCCGGGAAAAACTCGCCGTCGTGCTGGGCCTGAAGTGGGCTGCCTTTCGCCGGGCCAAGCCCTATGGCGAGGACGGCTTCCCTGAACCGGTGAGCTCCGCGGACGCGAGGATCCTGTTGTGGGACCTGGAGCAGGTGGAGGCTCACCGTGACGGCCGGCCCCGGCCGGCGATCCCGGCGGTCGACCATGAGGAGGACCTGCTCGACCGCCGTGAGGCGGCCGTCGTGCTCGATGTGAAGCCGCGCAGCGTGGACACCTACAAGACCGACCCCCGCCTCGCTGACCACGTCGTGGTGGTGGGCGGGGTCGAGCACTGGCCGCGCGGCGTGCTGCGTGCGTACGGCGCCGCCCGCGGCACCATGACTGCGCCCAGTGGTCGGCCGACGGGATCGGGCGACATGGTCCCCCGAGATTTGCTTCCCGGGCGCATTGCCGAACTCCTCGACACGGACCCCGCGGTGACCGCCGCCCACGCCGTCGACGTCCTCGGCATCTCTGTACCGGCCGCACAGCGGCACCTGCAGCGGGAACGGGCCGAGCGCATCGTCGCGCTGATGCGCGCGGAGTCGGGCCTTGGAGTGGAAGGGGCGGCGGACCGTCTCGGCTATCCGCTGGCGGTCCGCCGCGCGGCCCTGAAGGCTG
>NZ_JBHWBP010000689.1:0-1345 GCF_042735575.1 Streptomyces sp. NPDC059564
TCCTGGAACCGCGGCCGACCCCGATCGACAAGGCCTGCGGGGAGGGGCTGATGCCGGGCGCGGTCCGCCGGTTCGAGGACCTCGGCGTGCCGGTGCCGGGCCGCCCCTTCCACGGGATCCGCTACGTGGACGGCCTGACGGGGCGGCGCGCGGAGGGCCTCTTCCGCGCGGGCCCCGGGCGCGGCACCCGGCGTACGGAACTCCAGGCGGCGCTGGCCGCGCGGGCCGAGGCGCTGGGCGTACGGGTCCTCGCCCGGCGGGCCGGCGAGGTCCGCCAGGACGGGGACCGGGTCGGCGCGGCCGGGCTGACGGCCCGGTACCTGGTGGCGGCGGACGGCCTGCACTCGCCGGTGCGGCGCGCCCTGGGCCTGGCGGTGGCGGCCCCGCCGGGGCGGCCCGCGCGCTACGGGCTGCGCCGCCACTACGCCGTGGAGCCGTGGAGCGACCTGGTGGAGGTGCACTGGGCGCGCGACTGCGAGGCCTACGTGACCCCGCTGGGACCGGACCGCATCGGGGTGGCGGTGCTGACCTCCCGGCAGGCCCCCTTCGACGCCCAGCTGGCCGCCCGCTTCCCCACTCTGGCCGCCCGGCTGCCACCGCCCGCGCCCGGAGCCGTGGTGCGCGGCGCCGGGCCGCTGCGCCAGCGGGCGCGGACCCGGGTGGCGGGGCGGGTGCTGTTCGTCGGGGACGCTGCCGGGTACGTGGACGCGCTGACCGGCGAGGGCCTGACCCTGGCCGTGTCGGCGGCGGGGGAACTCGTACGGTGCGTGCGCGCGGGCCGCCCCCAGGAGTACGAGCGGGCGTGGCGGGAGCTGTCGCGCGGCTACCGCGTCCTCACCGGCGCCCTGCTGTGGGCGCGCGGGCGGCCTCCGCTGGCCACCCGGATCGTCCCGCTGGCGGCGCGGCTGCCCGGGGTGTTCGCGGGGGCGGTGAACCTGCTGGCACGGTGAGGGACCCCGGCCGCGCAGTAAGCGGCCGGGGCCCCTCGTCCGGGTGGGGTCAGGCGGTGTCGCCCGCCCCGGTGGGCGGCGGCCGGTACATCAGGGCCAGTCCGGCCAGGACCGCTCCGGCGCCGGCGCACAGCACCGCCGTCACGCCGGCCCAGGGGTACGTCCCGCCGAACGCGCCCTCCAGGGGGTCGAAGAACACGACCCCGCCGACGACGTGCAGGGTGACGACCGCGAGGGCGGCCACCGCCGCGGCCCGCCACACCACCGGGGTGTCCCGGACCGCGAGCACGGCGCCGAACACCAGGCACAGCAGGGACGCGGCCGGCGGCAGCCACTGGGCCGTACCGGGAACGGCCAGGGCTGCCGGGTCCTGCGGCAGGTGCAGGACCCCGCAC
>NZ_JBHWBP010000690.1:0-1340 GCF_042735575.1 Streptomyces sp. NPDC059564
TGCCCGGGGCGCGGGCCCGGGTCGGGGTCTTCGTGGTCGGCGCCGTAGAACCGGCGCCGCAGCATCCGGTCGTCCATGGGCCCAGCTTCACAGGCGGCACTGACAACGCCGCCCGGCCCGGGCGGGTTCAGCCTTCCAGCAGGGCCTGGCCGATCCACTCCCCCGGCGCGGCCCCGCGCGGCGCCACGAACAGCGCGGACGCCTCGTGCTCCACGTAGCGGGCGAGGGCGTCGCCCCGGGCGAGGCGGTGCTGGACGGGTAGGAAACCGGTCCCCGGGTCGGTCTGCCAGGCCACGAACAGCATCCCGGCGTCCGGGGCGCCGTCGGGGCGCGGGCCGTCGTAGTACGACCAGCCGCGCCGCAGCATCGTGGCGCCGGAGTTGGTCTTCGGGGCGGCCAGCCGGATGTGGGCGTTGGCGGCGATGACCGGGACTCCGTCGGGGCGGGCGGCGTCCAGGTCCACCGGGGTGCGTTCGGTGCCGCCGGTCAGCGGTGCCCCGTCGGTCACGCGCCGCCCGACGGCCTGTTCGCGGTGGTGGACCGGGAGGCCCTCCCAGTGGTCCAGCAGCATCCGGATGCGGCGTACGACGACGTACGAGCCCCCGCGCAGCCAGCCGGGAGCGTCCGGGCCCGTGACGAGGATCCGGTCGCGCTGCGCGCGGTCGGCGGCGGGGTCCGGGTTGGCGGTGCCGTCGAGCTGGCCCATGAGGTTGCGGTGGGTGCCGTCGGCGGCGCCGGTTCCGGAGGGGCGGGTGAAGCCGGTCATCTCCCAGCGGGTGGCCGCCGCGCCCCGGGCGATCCGCTGCAGGGCGCGCAGGGCGTGTACGGCGGCGAACGGGTCGGCGGCTGCGACCTGCAGGAACAGGTCGCCGCCGCTGCGGGCCGGGTCCAGCCGGTCGCCCGGGAAGGCGGGCAGCGGGGCCAGCGCCGGGGGGCGGGCGGACGCCAGGCCGGTCCGGTCGAAGAAGCCCGCGCCGAAGCCGAAGGTGACGGTGAGCGAGGCGGGTCCGGCGCCCAGGGCCACCCCGGTGTCGGCGTCGGCCTCCCCGGGCGGCTCCCCGCGGCTCAGCCGCTCGGCGGCGACGGTCCAGGCCCGCAGCAGGGCGGCGGCCCGGGCCCGGTCGGCGCCGGGGGTCAGGTCGAGGGCGGCGAGGCGGGCGCAGGCCTGCCGCGGGGTCAGGATCCCGGCCTGGTGGGGGCCGTGGAAGGGGATCCGGCCGGGCGGGCCGGGCGCCGCGGCGGGCCCCCGTACCGCCGGGTCGTCCGCCGCGAGGGCCGCGCCGCCCGCGGCGAGGGCGGCCAGTCCCCCGGCGCCGAGCAGGGCCCGCCGCCGCACGGGG
>NZ_JBHWBP010000691.1:0-1339 GCF_042735575.1 Streptomyces sp. NPDC059564
CTACACCGGCATCTGCGGAAGGATGGCCCCGTAATGAAGATCCGATCGTCCGCCGCACGGCGGCGCGGGCTGCTCGCCGTCACGGCCGTGGCCACGGCCACGCTGGCGGTCACCTCCCCGGCCGGCGCGCTGGAGGGTACGGACGCCGTCGGGCCGGCCCCGACCGCGAGGGCCTTCGACGCGAACGGCACACCGCTGGAGTCGACCAAGGGGATCCTGGACTACTGCAGGGCCACGCCCGACGGCTGCTCCTTCCAGATCGAGCAGAAGCGGGAGTTCTACACCGCCGTGCAGTCGATGGGCAACGCGGTCATCAACTGCACGAAGAAGGACATCACGGTCAGCCGGACCCTGACCCTGCGCTCGACGACGACGGACAACCTGGGTGGGGAGATCTCCGGCGGCATCAACATCACCGGCAGCGTCACCGGCACGGGAAGCGTCGCCGGCGAGGCCAGCGGCAGCGGTACCGCGGCCTTCACCACCCCCAACACCCAGACGGGCCCGTCGGCCACCCTGACCGGCCAAGCCACCGGGAAGGCCACCGGCACGCTCACCGGCGAGCTCGGCGCGACGGCCGCGTTCAACGGCGCGTTCCGCCTGACCTATTCACGCGCGTGGGTCGACGAGCAGAGCGAGACGACCCAGTACGAGCTCACCGTCTCGCCCGGCGACGCCCTGGTGTTCGGCTCCAGCCACGCCATGCAGCGGGTGCGCGGCTCGCTCAAGACGAAGGTCGGGGAGATGATCCGCGACATCGTCGTCGACGGCCCCTCCACCGTCAACAGGAGCACCTTCATCGCCGACACCTTCACCGTGCCCGGCACCACCTGCCAGAAGGTGCGCCCGGACGGCAAGACCGGCGTCGATGCCACCACACCCCCCACGACCCGGGGCGGCAGCCGGCCGCTGAGCGCCGCCACGCTGCCCGAAGGCAGCCGTCAGAAGGGGCGCGCCGTCCTCCCCGCCCACAAGGCCGCCCCCGCGAAGCACAAGAGAGGCGCGAAGTGAACCGGCTCCGTCGTCCAGCGACCCGCACCGCCCGCACCGCCACCGTCACCGTTGCCACCGTCATCGGCGGCGCCCTGGCCCTGAGCGCCGCCGCCCCGCCCGCCCTCGCCGCCCCGCCGGCGCCGGGACCCTCCGTACGTCAGCAGGCCGGGCCGGTAGCGGTCATCAACGGCGACCTGTCCCAGCCCGCCCTCACGGGCACCGGCGACGCCACGACCCCCACCGGCTGGTCCGTCGGCTCGACCGTCGGAGCGGGCACCGCCGGCGGCGTGGGCCGCTACGCGGGAACGGCCTCCGGGCATCCGGCCGGCAGGGTGGCGGTGATGCT
>NZ_JBHWBP010000692.1:0-1333 GCF_042735575.1 Streptomyces sp. NPDC059564
GGGGGTGGTCAGGAGGTCGATGAGGTTGTCGTTGATGACCAGGGGCGTGGGGACGGGGTCGAAGACCGGTTCCGGGAGGAAGAGCCGCTGGTCGACGATGACGTCGCCGTCGACGCGGGTGATGCCCGAGCTCCTTACCTGGCGGGCGATCTGGTCGATCCCGGCGAGGGGGTTCTCCGGGGTGAGCGTGGCGCCGGGGAAGTCGTTGGCGTAGGTGTGGTCGAGGTCGGTGTACGCGACCGTGCCGTCGGGGCGGGTCCGGCCGCCCATGGTGAGATCGCCCTGGGCGACCAGGTCGAGGTCGCCGGTCAGCGTGCCGCCGCGCCGCTCGCCGACCGCGTAGAGCGGAGTCACGAAGCGGTGGTCCGCGCCGAGGGTCTGCCAGGTCCCGGACACGCCGAACAGCTTGGCCGTCGAGCCCGGGATGAAGAACTGGCCGGCGAACAGGCTGTGCACCACCCGCCCGCTGCCCGGGTCGGTCTGCAACAGGCCCCACTGGGCGTGGGCGTACTCCGGTTTGCGCATGATCTCGGTGATCCGCGGGTCGAGGGTGCCGGTGCCCGTGCCGTCGTCGTCGGAACGGGGCGCGCCCGGGGTGCCCGACCCGGCCGCCGTGCCCGAGGTCAGGGCCACGAGCAGCAGCGCCGCGCAGGACGCCGCGACCCGGCGCCGCAGGGATCCCGTGTTCGTTGCTCGCATCACCGCACGCCCCGATCCTCGCGACGGTCGCCTGCCCCGGGCCTGTGACCAGCGTGGCACGGGCGCATGGGGGGCGCACGTCACCCGCGCGCGGACTCGTTCGGGTGAACCCGGGCCTCACCGCGTTCGGGGCGGGTAGGCCTGCCGCCGAGATCCTTTGCGTGACGCAACGGGATCGATCGTCCCGGATGCCCCAGGAGGGCCCATGTCCGCCGCACGCCGTATGTCCAAGCTCCTGACCGCGACCTCCGTCGCCGTGCTCCTCTCCGTCGCCGGGGCCGGCTTCGCCGCCCCCGCGAGCAGCGCCGCCGCCCCGCCGGGCGCGGCGCAGACCGTCCGCGCGCCGGGGTTCAACGCCGCGGGGCAGTGGACCCTGTACCAGACCAACGCCACGGTGGCGGTGGACTTCACGCAGGACGGCGCGGGCCGGCTCTTCGGATCGGTGCGTTCCGGCAATACGGTGGGGACCGTCCGGACGGGCTCCGTCGACGGCCAGAACATCTACTTCGAGATCGGCTGGTCGCACGGGCCCATCGGGCGCTACAGCGGCGTCCGCGGGCCGGACGGACGGCTCTCCGGTACCACGTACGACCTGACGAACCCCTCCAGCCACGCGAACTGGTCCACCGAGCGC
>NZ_JBHWBP010000693.1:0-1328 GCF_042735575.1 Streptomyces sp. NPDC059564
AAGCCGCCGTTCCTGTTCCAGATCCCGCCAGCCGAGGGCCGCAAGGCCGTCGACGAGGTCCAGTCCGGTGAGATCGCCCTGCCCGAGGCCGACGAGGAGTGGGTGACCGTTCCGGGCGGGCCCACCGGCGAGGTCCGCGCCCGGATCGTCCGCCCGTCGGGTAGGGCCGGGACGCCCCTGCCCGTGATCGTCTACATCCACGGCGCGGGCTGGGTGTTCGGCAACGCGCACACCTACGACCGCCCGGTCCGTGAGCTCGCGGTCGGCGCCCGGGCGGCCCTCGTCTTCCCCGAGTACGACCTCTCGCCCGAGCACCGCTACCCGGTGGCGATCGAGCAGAACTGGACCGTGGCCAGGCCGGGCCCGTCGGACGTTCATCGCCGCCAGGCTCCCGCCGCCGCGGCCCGCACGACGTACTCCTCGAAGGTCCGGGGCGCCCGTCCGAGCACGGTGGCGAGGTCATCCGTCGTCGCCGCGATCAGGCCGCGTTCCATCAGCACGAACATCTCGGCGACGTGGTGGGCGTCGTCCTCGCCAAAGCCCTCATCAACCAGTGTCCTGGCGTATTCGTCGGGGGAAATCTGCCGGTAGGTGAGAGACCGCCCGGACGCCCGGGAGATGAGCTCAACGGCCTCACCGAAGGTAAGCGCACGCGGTCCGGTCAGCTCGTAGACCCGTCCGGCGTGCCGACCGGGTTCGGTCAACACCGCGGCCGCGGCGTCGGCGACGTCCTCGATGTCGATGAACGGCTCGGGGACGATGCCGGCTGGGAGCGCCAGCTCCCCGGCGACCAGCGGGGCGTGGAAGAGGTCCTCGTCGAAGTTCTGAGCGAAATTCGACGGTCGCAGGACGGTCCACTCCAGTGCCGAGCGGCGTACGGCGTCCTCGGCCGAACGCATGTCCAGGCCGAAGGCGGAGTCGCCCCAGGTGTCGGCGCCGCGTCCGGAGAGCAGGACCAGCCGCTGCACCCCGGCGGACTCGGCCCGGGCCACGAACTCGTGAACCGGGCCCGGCACGCTTGGGGCCACCACGTAGGCGACGGCGATGCCCCGCAGGGCCGCGTCCCAGCCGCCGGGGTCGGACCAGTCGAAACGGGTCGGGCTCGATCGGGAGGCGGTGCGGACCGGGGCGCCGCGCAGCCTGAGCCGGGCGACGATCCGCCGGCCGGTCTTGCCTGATGCGCCGAGGACGAGAGTGATGCCGTTGCTCATGACGCCAATTGAACACGGCGCGTCTGGGATTGCTCCGCTTTGACGGACATTCGAGATCTGGGGCTCGTCCCCGGGAGGATGTCCAGCATGGAGAGCATGGAGAGCATGGAGAGCATG
>NZ_JBHWBP010000694.1:0-1322 GCF_042735575.1 Streptomyces sp. NPDC059564
GGACGGTGCGGGCGAGGCCGTGCGGGGGGCCTCGGTGCCGGGCTCGTCGGAGTCCCCGGCACCCGGGCTGCGGGCGGGCAGCACCGGCATCGCCAGCCCGGGGGGCGCCGCGCCCGGCGCGGGCTCCGCCGCGGGACCGCGCAGCAGGAACACCAGCCCGCCGGCCGAAGCCAGCACGAGCAGCGCGAGAACGGCCAGCGGCAGCCGCCTCCCCCGCCGCCCGGCACCGGCCCCGTCGACGGGCCCGGCCCCCGACGGGGCGGCCGGCGGAGCGGGGAGCGGCGGAGCGGTGACCGGGTCCAGGGGCCAAAGGGGCGTCGTCGCCGGAGACGACGGCGGGGCGAACACCGGCGAGGCCGACGGCGGCGTGCGTCCGGACGGCGCCGTCGGGTGGACCGGGGGCCGGGGTGGGGGCGGTGCGTCGTACCCGGGGTCCCAGGGGGTTGCGCAGGGGCGTGCGAGCAGGTGGTCCTCGGGCGCGGGCCCGGGCTCAGCGGGGTGTGGGGACACGTGGTCTCCCGGCACGGTCGGGGGCCGGTGCGGCGGTGCGGTACCGGCCCCCGTCCCGCCGGTCAGGCCCCACGCCGCCGGGCGGTGGGGGCCGTGCCCGTTCCCGCGGCCGGCGCGGTGGCGCCGCCGGACGGGATCGGGACCGTCGTGTCCGCGCCGGCCGGCGCGGGACCTCCGTGCGGTCCGCCGGACCGTCCGCCCGCCACGGCCCGGGCGGCGCAGGCACCGCCGATGACGGCCGGGCCGAGCGTGGAGCGGACGGATATCGACATTCCAGGTATCTCCGAAGTGCAGCTCATACGGTGCTTCTTGACCCGGGCTTGTAGACCCGGGCTTGTAGACCCGGGCTTCTTGATCGGGCTTCTTGACCGGACTCTTTCCGTCCGGAGCCACTCCGGTCAAGCCGGATGTCCGATCCGCCCGATCCTTCCCTTCTGCGGCGCCGGGGTTGGGGGCGCGGCCCTTCATGGTCCCGCCCGCCGGATCGGTGCGGTGCGCCGCCCTCCCCCGGACAACGGCGCCCCGGTGCGCTTCACCCGGACGCGTGAGGGGCGGCGGGCCGGGCGCTCGGATTGCGGCATGGTGGTGGGATGCAGTTACGCCGGGCCGCTCTGCCCCTCTCCCTCCTGGCGCTCCTCGCGAGCGCCGGCTGCGTCTCCGTCGGCCCGGAGTCCGGCGGTCCGGGCCCGGCGCGTGGATCCGTACCGCCCCTCGACGCGCCCGACACCCCCGACGGGCAGCGGACCGTCGCGCCGCCCGCGCCGCTGCCGCTGGGCGAGCTACCGCACCCGGAGCCGACGCCCGGGCCCCCG
>NZ_JBHWBP010000695.1:0-1318 GCF_042735575.1 Streptomyces sp. NPDC059564
ACAAACTCCACAACCTCTTCTTCATTTTGGTTTTGTGGGGGGTTGTGGGGGGGTTTTTTTTTCGAACCCCCCCCGGGGGGGGGGGGGGGGGCCGGCCCCCCCCCCCCGGCCCGGTCAGCCGCCGTCAGCCACCGATCGCCGACATGGGGCGGTCGGGCTGGAGGAAGGACGGGTCGTCGAGACCGGACCCGGCCTTCTTGCCCCACATCGCCACCTTCCACAGGCGGGCGATCTCCTCGTCCGGCGCGCCCGAGCGCAGGGCGGAACGCAGGTCCGACTCCTCGGTGGCGAACAGGCACGTACGGACCTGGCCGTCGGCCGTGAGCCGCGTACGGTCGCAGGCTCCGCAGAAGGGGCGGGTGACGGAGGCGATGACCCCGACGGTGGCCGGGCCGCCGTCGACCACCCAGCGCTCGGCGGGGGCGGAGCCGCGCTCGTCGGCGCCTTCCTCGGTGAGGGTGAAGCGGGTGCGCAGGGACGCCAGGATGTCCCCGGCGGTGATCATGCCGTCGCGCTTCCAGCCGTGCTGGGCGTCGAGGGGCATCTGCTCGATGAAGCGGAGCTCGTACTCGTTCTCCACGGCCCAGGCGAGCAGGTCGGGGGCCTCGTCGTCGTTCAGCCCGGGCATCAGGACGGCGTTGACCTTGACCGGGGTCAGACCGGCTTCGCGGGCGGCCGCCATGCCGTCGATGACGTCGTGGTGGCGGTCGCGGCGGGTGAGGGTCTTGAAGACCTCGGGGCGCAGGGTGTCCAGCGAAACGTTCACCCTGTCCAGGCCGGCGGCCTTGAGCGCCTGTGCGGTGCGCTTGAGGCCGATGCCGTTGGTGGTCAGGGACATCCGGGGGCGGGGCTCCAGGGCCGCGCACTGCTCGACGATCCCGACCAGGCCGGGCCGCAGCAGCGGCTCGCCGCCGGTGAAGCGGACCTCGGTGATCCCCAGCCGGGTGACGGCGATGCGGACCAGCCGGACGATCTCGTCGTCGCTCAGCAGATCGGACTTGCCGAGCCACTGCAGACCCTCCTCGGGCATGCAGTAGGTACAGCGCAGATTGCACCGGTCGGTGAGTGAGACGCGCAGGTCAGTGGCCACGCGGCCATAGGTGTCGAGAAGCACGGTGGGCCCCCTCCCCTGTCCGGATCTGTAGAGGTTCGATGAATCGAGCCTACGCGACGCCTGTTACATCCAGAGGTGCCCGAACGGACGAGAGGCGGCGTGGGGGCGGGGGGGGGGAGTTGGAAGCCGGCCCCCGGGGGGGTTGGGGGGTGTAAATGTGGGGCGGTTGCGGGGTGGGGGCGGCCCACCCCCGCCGGGGAAAAA
>NZ_JBHWBP010000696.1:0-1296 GCF_042735575.1 Streptomyces sp. NPDC059564
CGGCGTCTGCGGGCCGTCTGTGGGCTGGGGACGTGTGGGCTGTCATTTCTTGCACAGAGCAGTGTCCACGAGGGACTGGGCGTTGTCCGGGCCCTGAGCGGTGGGGGCCATGTTGGCGGTGACGGCGATCGTGGCGGCGCGGCCGTCGTCGGTGTAGCCGGTCTTCGTGCTGTAGCCGGGGGTGTCGCCGCCGTGGCCCCACATCAGGCCCCCGCAGCTCAGCGGGGTGCTGAACAGGCCCAGGCCGAACCGGATGCCGTGCCCCATGCCCTCGGGGGCTGTGACGGTGGTGCGCATCTCGGTGAGTTGTGCGGGCTTGAGGAGTTTGCCGGCGAGGAGGGCGCTGAAGAATCGGTTCAGGTCGCTGGGGGTGGAGATCAGCTGTCCCGCCGACCAGCCCCAGGAAGGGTCCACCTCGGTGTAGTCCTCCAGCGGCGCCCCGGGCTTCGCCGCGTGGTAGCCCTGGGGATGGGCCTCGCGGATGCCCTCCTCGCCGATCGCGGGGAAGTAGGTGTGGCGCAGTCCGAGGGGCTTGATGATCCGCTGGTTGATCTGTTCCACCAGCGGTCGGCCGGTGACCTTCTCGATGAGCAGCCCCGCGAGGATGTAGTTGGTGTTGCTGTACGCCACGCTGGTTCCGGGCGCGAACTCTGCCTTGTGGGCCAGCGCGACGTCGACCAGCTCGCGGGGCTGGTAGTAGCGATGGCGGTCGCCGAGCACCGCGTCGAGCATGAAGGCGGTGTAGTTGGGCAGTCCGCTGGTGTGCTGGAGCAGCTGGCGGACCGTGATGACGCGGCCGTCGATGCCCTCGCCCCGGACGAGGTTCGGCAGGTACGTCTCGATGGGGGAGTCCAGCGAGACCTTGCCCTCGCCGACCAGTTGGAGGACGACCGTGGCGGTGAAGGTCTTCGTGTTGCTGCCCGCCCGGACCTGACCGTCGACCGGAACCGGCGCCTTGGTCTTGAGGTCCGCGACACCGGCCGTGTAGTTGCGGACCCGCCCGTTCTGGTCCGTCGTGGAGGCGAGGGCGGCCGGGTAGCGGTCGTCGCGCACCAGCCGCTCCAGCCCTTGCCGGACCGCATCGCCGCCACCGGCCTGGGCCACCGAGGGCAGCGCCCCCACGGTCAAGGCGGCAGCCAGCACTGCCACCGTCGTCATTCGCTTCCTGGACATCTGGTGTGATCGCATGCCCCGAGGCTAGGAATCCCCCCAGACCCGACACATCGCCCCCCGGCACGAGTACTCAGGTCCTAACGCCCTCCCACCACCAGGACCGCAGTCCACCCGCAGACGCCA
>NZ_JBHWBP010000697.1:0-1285 GCF_042735575.1 Streptomyces sp. NPDC059564
GCTCATCACCAGCGGGTGCAGCAGATGGCCCTCGATCTGGCCGATGATGACGATCAGCGCGACCACGATGGCCGCGGTGACGGGCCCCTTCGCCGCGAGGGCGACCACCGCGGCCACCGCGAGCGCGACCGGCGATCCGATCAGCGGTACGAACGCGGCGAGGAACTCCAGCAGGGCCAGCGGGACGGCCAGCGGGACCCCGAGGAAGTAGAGGGCCACCCCGACGAGCAGCGCGTTCGTCGCCGCGACCAGCACGATCCCGTGGGTGTAGCCGGTGAAGGTGCTCCAGGCCGCGCGCCCGCCGCGCGCCACCCGCCCCCGTGCCCCTTCCGGCAGCTGCGCGCAGAACCACGCCCACTGGCGGGAGCCGCCGTGCAGGAAGAACACCGAGGAGAACACCGCGAGCGCCAGCGTGGTGAACACCTGCACCAGCTGTCCGGCTCCGCTGACGGCCGTGTTGAGCAGCGTCGAGCGGTGGGTGGAGAGGTAGTCGCCGATCTTCGCCTGGAGGTCGCTGAGCGCGTGCGGGTCCAGTTTCAGGGGCGGCCGGGCCAGCCACCGTTCGATGCTGGCCAGGCCCTCGCGGAACTCGCGGACCAGGCTCGCGCTCTCCCCCGCCACGGCCTCGCCGACCAGCGCGAGCACGCCGAGCAGCAGCACCGCACTGCCGATCAGGCTCACGGCGACCGCGAGGGAGCGGGGCATCCGGCGGGCCAGGAGCCGGTTGAGCGGGGTCAGCAGGGCGGTGATGACCAGGCCGAGGAAGAGCGCCACGGTGATCTCGTGGAAGCGGCCCAGCACGACGAAGACCGCGTACACGGCGGCTCCCACGACCAGCAGGCGCCACGCGTAGGACGCGGCCGTACGCAGGAGCGGGGACACCGGCGGCATGCACCATGGGTGCCACGGCGGGCGGCGGCTGCCACGCGCGGGACCGCGGATTCGCCCGTCCGGGGAGAAAATGCGTTGCCCGGGCGCATCCGGCCGCGCACGATGGCCCGTCGTGAGTAGAACCCGCCTGTCCTCCGTACTGCCCGATCTGTCCCCGTGGCACTCCAGCCGTGACTTCCGGCTCCTCTTCTTCCAGGGAACGGTCACCTTCTTCGGCTCGTTCATGGCGATGATCGCCCTCCCGCTCCAGATCAAGCACCTGACGGATTCGCCGCTGGCGGTCGGTGCCATGGGCGCGGTGGAGCTGGTCCCGCTGGTGGTGTGCGGGCTGTACGGGGGCGCGCTCGCCGACGCCGTCGACCGGCGGCGGCTGATCCTGCTCACCGAGGCCGGG
>NZ_JBHWBP010000698.1:0-1277 GCF_042735575.1 Streptomyces sp. NPDC059564
GGTCCCTGCCGGTCCAGGAAGTCATGGGTCTTGACCTGGGCCGGAGCTCCCTTCGGCTCCCACTCACGGCCCCCGTTCTTGTAGGGGCCGACCAGTGGCGGCAGCGTCGTGCCGTACGGCGGGTCATGCCCGGGGACGGGCGAGAGCTGAAGCCTTTCCGCTGGTGGCAGCTGCCTTTCCGCGCGCTGTTCGCTCTGCGCCTCACGGACGACTACGGCCGGACGACGGTCTACGCCCTCGACATCAGGCACTGGCAGAACCAGTCGTCCGGCAACGTCAAGGCCCACCTGTATCGCGACGGCAGGCTGCACGCCGTGTCCAAGCTCCCTGCCGTCTTCCCCGTCCCGGGCGGCACCCTCGACGTGAAGATGAGCGGATTCGGCCTCAAGCGCTGCCACTACGTCACCGACGAAGGCCCTGAGTTCCAGCTGGTCCCGGACCCCGACTCCGCCGAGGGGCGCCGGGCGCGCCTCGACCGGGCGCACCCCGCGCTCAGCCGCACCATCGGTCTCCTCTCACTGTGCGTGCTCGTCGCCGCCCTGGCCGTCCTCGTCCCACAACTCGCCGAACAGCTCACCAGGGCTGAGGGCATCGCCCAGCACACCGGGACCTTCACCTCGCCCATCGACGTGCCGGCGTGGGGCAGCATCGTGATCGCCGTCGCCACCTTGGCGGCCAGCACAGAACGGGCACTGCGACTGCGCCACAGCCACGTGCTGGACGGCGCAGCGGGCTGATCCGCTCAGATCTGGTTCAGGCCGCCGTCGACGTACAGGCTCGAACCGGTGATGAAGCTGCTCTGCTCGGAGGCGAGAAAAGCCACGGCGGCGGCGATCTCCTCCGGGCGCCCGAGCCGACCCAGCGGCACCTGCGCCGCCAGGTGCTGCCGCAGGCCGGCGGCCTGCTCCGGATCGGGAGCGAGTCCGGACAGGCCAGGGGTGTCGGTCGGGCCGGGCGTGACGGCGTTGACCCGGATCCCGCGGCCCTTGAGCTCATTGGCCCAGGTCCGGGCGAAGGACCGGGTGGCGGCCTTGGAAGCCGCGTAGACACCGAACGCCTCCGCGCCGACGTCCGCATTGGTGGAGCCGTTCAGGATCACCGAGGCGCCGTCGTTGAGCAGAGGCAGTGCCTTCTGGACGGTGAACAACGTGCCCCGGACGTTGATCCCGAAGAGCGTGTCGACCCGGCCGGGATCTCCTGGCATGCCTCCAGGGTGATCGTGACCCGGTGGAAGTCCCCCTTCAGGCCACCGACGTTGGGCCCTGTGTGGCCGGGCT
>NZ_JBHWBP010000699.1:0-1274 GCF_042735575.1 Streptomyces sp. NPDC059564
GGGCGGCTCGGCGGAGCTGCCGGCTCCGTGCTCGGCATCCCGGTCGGCGTCTCGGTCGGTGACCCGGTCGGTGCCCCGCTCGGCGGCTCGGCCGGCACCCCGCCCGGCGGGCCGGCCAGCGGCCACTTCGGCACCCCAGTCGGCGGCCCCTTCGACGACCCGGTCGGCACCCCGGTCGGCGGCCCGGCCAGCGCCCCGCTCGACGGCTCGGTCGGTGACCCGGTCGGCGACCACTTCGGCACCCCAGTCCGCGACCCGCTCGGCGGCCCGGTCGGCTTCCTGCGCGGCGTCCAGTGCGGCCAGCCAGGCTCGGCGGTAGGAGTCCGCCGCGCGGTCGAGGCGGTCGGTGGTGCGGGTGTGGGCGTGGATCTCCTGCTGGACGTCCCCGTGCTCCCGCCAGGCCCGGGCCCGTTCCAGGGGGCGGTGGCTCTGCCGGGCGGCCAGCTCCAGCAGGTGCTCCGCCTCGCGGAGGTCGACCAGGTCCCCCTCGTAGGCGTGCCGCAGCCGCAGCCCGGCGGCCAGCCGCAGCAGCCGGTACGGCGCCCCGGGGTCGGACTGGGGTACCGCGGCGCGGCTCTCGCGCAGCACCCGTACGGCGGTGGAGGCGATGCGGCGCCCCTCGGTGGCCCGTGCCCGTTCCAGGAGTACGTCGCCCCACTCGGGCAGCAGCTCCGCGAAGGCCTCCCCGTCGCGGGGGATCAGCCGCCGGGCCCGCCCGTACGCCTCGGACGCCGCGTCGAGGGCCGCCGGATCCCCGTCGCGGGCGTACCGGGCCCGGTGCACGCGGGCGAGGCACACCAGCGCGGCGAGCCGCACCCCGACTTCACCGGCACCCTCCTCAAGCACCCGCCCCAACTGCCCGACGGCCTCCTCCAACCGCCCAGGCAAATACCGCAACGCCTCAGCCAACTCCACCCGAACCCACACAACCCGCCGCCCAGTCCCACCTACGGAGCCCCCGGGCGCGGCATCACCCCCGCCTGCGGACCTCCCGGTCACGGAAGCACCGCCGCCTGCGGAATGCCCGGGCACCTCCCCGCCACCGCCGACGGGGCCACGGAGCACAGCCCCGGAAGCACCGTCCCCGCCCACGGGGCCCCCGGACGCCGAAGCCCCGTCCCCGCCCACGGGGCCCCCGGGCCCAGCACCGCCCCCGTCCACCGACCGCCCGATCACGGAAGCACCGCCGCCTGCGGAATGCCCGGGCACCTCCCCGCCACCGCCGACGGGGCCGCCAAGCACAGCCCCGGAAGCACCGTCCCCGCCGACGGGGC
>NZ_JBHWBP010000700.1:0-1263 GCF_042735575.1 Streptomyces sp. NPDC059564
CGGCAGGCGGACCTGCCGCTCTACCTGGGCTCCTACCCGATCACCCCGGCCTCCGACATCCTGCACGAGCTCAGCAAGCACAAGAACTTCGGCGTGCGGACCTTCCAGGCCGAGGACGAGATCGCCGGGATCGGCGCCGCGCTCGGCGCGGCCTTCGGCGGCGCGCTGGGGGTGACCACGACGTCGGGTCCGGGCGTGGCCCTGAAGTCGGAGAGCATCGGGCTCGCGGTGTCGCTGGAGCTGCCGCTGCTGATCGTCGACATCCAGCGGGGCGGCCCGTCGACGGGTCTGCCGACCAAGACGGAGCAGGCGGACCTCCTCCAGGCCATGTACGGCCGCAACGGCGAGGCCCCCGTCCCGATCGTCGCCCCCAGGACGGCGGCCGACTGCTTCGACGCGGCCCTCGAAGCCGCCCGGATCGCGCTGACGTACCGGACCCCGGTGTTCCTGCTCTCCGACGGCTACCTCGCCAACGGCTCCGAGCCCTGGCGGATCCCGGACGTGGCGGACCTGCCCGACCTGAAGGTGCAGTTCGCGACCGCGCCGAACCACACCCTGCCCGACGGGACGGAGGTGTTCTGGCCCTACAAGCGGGATCCGGAGACCCTGGCCCGCCCCTGGGCGGTCCCCGGCACCCCCGGCCTCGAACACCGCATCGGCGGGATCGAGAAGCAGGACGGCACCGGCAACATCTCGTACGACCCGGCCAACCACGACCTCATGGTCCGCACCCGGCAGGCCAAGATCGACGGGATCGAGGTCCCGGACCTGGAGGTCGACGACCCGTCGGAGGCCGCCCGGACCCTCGTCCTGGGCTGGGGCTCCACGTACGGCCCCATCACCGCCGCCGTCCGCCGCCTGCGCCTCGCCGGGCAACCCATCGCGCAGGCCCATCTACGCCATCTCAACCCCTTCCCGAGGAATCTCGGAGAGGTCCTGAAGCGTTACGACAAGGTAGTGGTGCCGGAGATGAACCTCGGGCAGCTGGCCATCCTGATCCGGGCGAAGTACTTGGTCGACGCCCAGTCGTACAACCAGGTCAACGGAATGCCCTTCAAGGCGGAGCAGCTCGCGACGGTTCTCAAGGAGGCCATCAATGACTGAGGTGACCGACGCCCCCCATCACCTGCTCTCCTTGGTCCCCAAGGCCGAGGGCAAGCAGTCGATGAAGGACTTCAAGTCGGACCAGGAGGTCCGCTGGTGCCCGGGCTGCGGTGACTACGCGGTCCTGGCCGCCGTTCAGGGCTTCATGCCCGAGCTGGG
>NZ_JBHWBP010000701.1:0-1254 GCF_042735575.1 Streptomyces sp. NPDC059564
CTCTTGATCCACCACCCCTGCCCCCTCCCCACCCACGAGCAGACAAGGGAGTCCGCCAGTGGCCATCTCCGTCTTCGACCTCTTCTCCATCGGCATCGGCCCGTCCTCCTCCCACACGGTCGGCCCGATGCGGGCGGCGCGCATGTTCGTGATGCGGCTGAAGAAGGACGGTGTCCTCGCCCAGACCGCCTCCGTGCGCGCGGAGCTCTTCGGCTCCCTCGGCGCGACCGGACACGGCCACGGCACCCCCAAGGCGGTCCTGCTCGGCCTGGAGGGCCACTCCCCCCGCACGGTGAACGTCGAGACCGCCGACGCCGAGGTGGAGCGCATCCGCAAGAGCGGACGCCTGCGGCTGCTGGGCACGGAGATAGGCGAGGGCCACGAGATCGCCTTCGACGAGCCGAACCAGCTGATCCTGCACCGCCGCCGCTCGCTGCCTTACCACGCGAACGGCATGACGCTCTTCGCCTACGACGAGTCCGGCACCCCGCTCCTGGAGAAGACGTACTACTCGGTCGGCGGCGGCTTCGTCGTGGACGAGGACGCGGTCGGCGAGGACCGGATCAAGCTCGACGACACCGTGCTGAAGTACCCCTTCCGCTCGGGCGACGAGATGCTGCGCCTCGCCAACGAGACGGGCCTGTCGATCTCCTCCCTGATGCTGGAGAACGAGAAGGCCTGGCGCACCGAGGAGGAGATCCGCGAGGGCCTCCTGGAGATCTGGCGGGTCATGCAGGCCTGCGTCTCGCGCGGCATGTCCCGCGAGGGCATCCTCCCCGGCGGGCTGCGCGTCAAGCGCCGCGCCGCCTCCACGGCGCGCCAGCTGCGCACCGAGGGCGACCCGATGATGCACCGCAGCGAGTGGACGACGATCTACGCGATGGCGGTCAACGAGGAGAACGCGGCGGGCGGCCGGGTCGTCACCGCGCCCACGAACGGCGCCGCGGGCGTGCTGCCGGCGGTCCTGCACTACTACATGAACTTCGTGCCGGGCGCGGACGAGGACGGCGTGGTCCGCTTCCTCCTGGCCGCGGGCGCGATCGGCATGCTCTTCAAGGAGAACGCCTCCATCTCCGGCGCCGAGGTCGGCTGCCAGGGCGAGGTCGGCTCGGCCTGCTCCATGGCGGCCGGCGCCCTCGCCGAGGTCCTGGGCGGCACCCCGGAGCAGGTCGAGAACGCCGCCGAGATCGGCATGGAGCACAACCTCGGCCTGACCTGCGACCCGGTCGGCGGCCTCGTCCAGATCCCGTGCAT
>NZ_JBHWBP010000702.1:0-1248 GCF_042735575.1 Streptomyces sp. NPDC059564
CTGGTGGACGCGGCCGTCCCCGCCCTGCGCGCGCGGCCGTCGGCCGGGGCCGGCGCCCGGGCCCTGGTGGACCAGCGGCACCCCCCCGCCCCCCGGGCGGCCGCGGGCTCGGCCGAACTGACCCGGCTCGCGTTCGCGGGGTTCGACACCGCGGCCGCGGCGGCAGCGCAGCACCCGGCGTGCGCGCTGCTGCCGCAGGAGGCGGAGGAGGCCGGGGTGTCGACGCTGGTCTGGCACCGGCACCGCCCCTTCCACCCCGGGCGGCTGTACGCGGCGCTGGAGGACCTGACCCTGGCGGCGGCCCGCAGCCGGGGCCGGTTCTGGCTCGCCGACCGGCCCGACACGCTGCTGGCCTGGGACTGCGCGGGCGGGGCCCTGTGCGTGGAGGACACCGGGCCCTGGCTGGCCTCCCTCCCGGACGCCGCCTGGGAGCTGGTGCCGCCGGTGCGCAGGGCGGCGGCCGCCCTCGGCTGGCACCCGGAGCACGGGGACCGCTGCCAGCACCTCGTCTTCACCTCGCCCGGCCTCGACGCCGAGGGCCTGCGCGGGCTCCTGGAGTCGTGTCTGCTGACGGACTCCGAGTTCACCTCGGGACGCGAGGGCTGGAAGCGGCTGCCGGCCGCCTTCGACGCGCTGCTCCCCCACTCCTCGCGCTGAGCCCCGCCGCCTGCCGGGTCCGGCGGTCCGGGTTTCGCCGGGGCGGCGGCGGGCAGAAGGCCGTTGCCGCCCCGCGCATTCGCGGGGCGGACCAGCTTCCGCTCAGTTCTCGCCCGCCGTACGGGCCCGGGCGCCCGTGCGGGTACGGCCCGGCGTGGTGGCGCGCTGCGGGTGGCGGCGCAGGTACTCCTCCTCGAGCTCCTTCAGCCGCTGCGTGTGCGTGGCCAGCGCCTCGTCCGACCCGTGCAGCAGCGTCTCGTGGCGCGTGCGGTGGATGGTCTCCAGCTCCTTGAGCAACCGGCCGTCCTCCAGCTCGCGCGCCGCCGCTCCCGGGGCCGTGTGCTCTGCCATGGCAACCGCCTTCCACGTCGCTCGCCCCCACGTTCCACGGTAGTCGGGTCGAAGGATCACGACGACCCTGCGGCGGACGGCGGGAGCGGCGACGGTCCCGGGACCGGGGTGCGCAGGGCGCCGCGGACCGACCAGATCACCGACACGAGCGGGACGGCGAGCTGGTCCCCGAGGACGAAGAGCGCCACCCCGACGTGCAGCGCGTTCGTCGCCGCGACCAGCACGATCCCGAGGGTGTAG
>NZ_JBHWBP010000703.1:0-1247 GCF_042735575.1 Streptomyces sp. NPDC059564
GCCGAGGAGACCGGGCAGCCACCGCCGCAGGAGACCGGGCCGGGCCCGGCGCGAGAGCCGGCGGCGCCGGCCGCTGCCGAGACCCTTCCGGAGGCCGTGTCCGACATCCCCTCCACCGGGCCCGCCCCGAAGGCGCGCCGCCGCAACCGCAGGGCCGTCTTCGCGGGGATCGCCGTGGCCGCCGTCGCCGGGGCGCTCGCGCTCACCGCGAACCTGCCCGGTCGGGACACCGACGTCCGGCACGGGCCCGTCGGCGCCGCGTCCCTCCCGAACGGCAAGGAGGGGGAACGCACGGACGGCAAGCAGGCGTCCGCGGCGCCCTCCGGATCCTCGCCTTCGGCCTCCGCGCCCGCTTCCCCCGGCCCCGGGGGCGGCGCCGAGGCCGTCGATCCCGGTGCCGGTGCCGGTGCCGGTGCCGGCGCGGCGAGCCCGTCCCCCTCCGCCCAGGGCGACGACGCCGCGGGCGGTACGCCGGTGAAGGTGACCGCCCAGCCGCACACCTGGGAGTCCCCCTGCGGCCAGCACTACCTGATCGACAAGCCCCCGGCCCAGGTCGCCCCGCCGCCCCTGGAACGGGACGCGCCCGCGTGGGTGGCGGCGGCCGGAGCCGTGTCCGCGGGCGAGCAGTACGTCACGCTGACCCTTCAGGGCTCGGGCAAGGACACCGTGGTCCTGGACAGCCTGACCGTCCGCACGGCCGCCAAGCGTGCGCCCCTCGCCTGGAACGACTACGCCATGGGCTACCCCGGCGTCGGCTGCGGCGCCGGCGTTCCGACCCGCTCCTTCACCGTGGCCCTCGACGCGACGCGCCCGGCCGTCGTTCCCGAGTCGGGGCAGCCGAACTTCCCGTTCAAGGTGAGCGAAGCCGAGCCGGAGGTGTTCTACGTCAAGGCCGACGCCTCCGCGTACGACGTGAGCTGGTACCTGGAACTGTCCTGGTCCAGCGGCTCCCGCCACGGCACCCTCAAGATCGACAACAACGGCAGGCCGTTCCGCACCAGCGGCCACAACGGCCGGCCCGGCTACGAATTCCCCCTCGGCGGGGACGCCTGGGTCAAAGCGGGAACGACGTCCTGACCCGGCCCGCCCGGCACCAGGGGCGCGTGCCCCCTGACGCCGGGCGCCCGCCCGTCCCGGCCCGCAGGCCGAGCGGACCCGGACGCTCGAACATACGATGGGCGGGAAGCGGCGCGGACGGCCCGCCGTGCCGCCAGTACAGGCCGCTCGGGGCGGGAGACGCATGGCAG
>NZ_JBHWBP010000704.1:0-1244 GCF_042735575.1 Streptomyces sp. NPDC059564
GTGTCCTCACTTCCCCGGTAGGAACGCGGCGGACCGGTGGATCCGCCGGGGTGTTCGTCCCGCGTCTACCCCCCGAACCCGCCCTTATGGGTGACCGCCCCCGGATTCCCCGACTCGGCCGACGGCGGAGGACTCCTTCAGAGGGGTTCCACGTCCAGGAAGGCCGCGAGGGCCGCTTCCTCGGTCTCCGCGGCGGTCTGGGAGCCGCTCCCGGGGGTGCCGGGGAGGTGCTGTTCCGCCCAGATGACCTTGCCCTCCGGTGTGTACCGGGTGCCCCAGTGCTCGCTGACCTGTGCCACGAGGAACAGTCCGCGTCCGCCCTCGTCGGTGGTGGCGGCGTAGCGCAGGTGCGGGGCGGTGCTGCTGCCGTCCCACACCTCGCAGGTCAGGGTGTGGTCGTACAGCAGCCGCACCCGCACGGGCGCGCTGCCGTGCCGCAGGGCGTTGGTGATCAGTTCGCTGAGGATCAGTTCCGTGGCGAAGCCGAGCTCGGACAGGCCCCACGCGTCGAGCTTGCGCGCCGCCGCGTTGCGTACGGTGCCCACCTCGCTCGGCTCGAACGGCACCTCCCATTCCGCGACGCGGTCCGCGCCGAGGGTGCGCGTCCGCGCGATGAGCAGGGCCACGTCGTCGGACGGCCGGGCCGGCAGCAGCCGCTCCAGGACGGCCCGGCAGCTCTCCTGCGGGTCCCGGGCGGGATGGCTCAGCGCGGCGCGCAGCAGTTCCAGGCCCTCGCCGATGTCCCGGCCGCGCTCCTCGACCAGCCCGTCGGTGTACAGGACGAGCTGGCTGCCCTCCTCCAGGTACAGCTCGGCGGTCTCGAAGGGCATGCCGCCCAGTCCGAGCGGCGGCCCGGCGGGCAGCTCCACGAAGGCGGTGGTGCCGTCGGGGGCGACCACGAGGGGCGGCAGGTGCCCGGCCCGCGCCGCCGTGCAGCGCCTGGACACCGGGTCGTAGACGGCGTAGAGGCAGGTGGCGCCGAGTACGCCGCTGCCGGTGTCGTCCGCGACGTCGTGGTCGATGCGCTGGACGAGGTCGTCGAGGCGGGCGAGGATCTCGTCGGGCGGCAGGTCGAGGGAGGAGAAGTTGTGCACCGCCGTACGCAGCCGGCCCATGGTGGCCGCGGCGTGCAGGCCGTGCCCGACGACGTCTCCGACGACGAGCGCGACCCGGCTGCCCGGGAGCGGGATCACGTCGAACCAGTCCCCGCCCACCCCGGACTGCGCGGGCAGGTAGAAGTGCGC
>NZ_JBHWBP010000705.1:0-1242 GCF_042735575.1 Streptomyces sp. NPDC059564
CGGCAGGCGGACCTGCCGCTCTACCTGGGCTCCTACCCGATCACCCCGGCCTCCGACATCCTGCACGAGCTCAGCAAGCACAAGAACTTCGGCGTACGGACCTTCCAGGCCGAGGACGAGATCGCCGGGATCGGCGCCGCGCTGGGCGCGGCCTTCGGCGGCGCTCTCGGCGTGACCACCACCTCCGGTCCGGGCGTGGCGCTGAAGTCGGAGGCGATCGGGCTGGCGGTGTCGCTGGAGCTGCCGCTGCTGATCGTCGACATCCAGCGGGGCGGCCCGTCGACCGGTCTGCCGACCAAGACGGAGCAGGCGGACCTCCTCCAGGCCATGTACGGGCGCAACGGCGAGGCCCCCGTCTCGATCGTCGCCCCCAGGACGGCGGCCGACTGCTTCGACGCGACGCTGGAGGCCGTCCGGATCGCGCTGACGTACCGGACCCCGGTGTTCCTGCTCTCCGACGGCTACCTCGCCAACGGCTCCGAGCCCTGGCGGATCCCCCGCCCCGACGAACTGCCCGACCTGCGGACCCGGTTCGCGACGGGCCCCAACCACACCCTGCCCGACGGGACGGAGGTGTTCTGGCCCTACAAGCGGGATCCGGAGACCCTGGCCCGCCCCTGGGCGGTCCCCGGCACTCCCGGCCTCGAACACCGCATCGGCGGGATCGAGAAGCAGGACGGCACCGGCAACATCTCGTACGACCCGGCGAACCACGAGTTCATGGTCCGGACCCGGCAGGCGAAGATCGACGGGATCGAGGTCCCGGACCTGGAGGTCGACGACCCGTCGGGCGCGGCCCGGACCCTCGTCCTGGGCTGGGGTTCCACGTACGGCCCCATCACCGCCGCCGTCCGCCTCCTGCGCACGGCGGGGACGGCCATCGCCCAGGCGCACCTGCGCCACCTGAACCCCTTCCCCCGGAACCTGGGCGAGGTCCTCGCTCGCTACGACCGCGTCGTCGTCCCGGAGATGAACCTCGGCCAGCTCGCCACGCTCCTGCGCGCCAGGTACCTGGTGGACGCCCTCTCCCACACCCAGGTCAACGGCATGCCCTTCAAGGCGGAGCAGCTCGCCGCGGTCCTCAAGGAGGCCAACGATGACTGAGGCACTGAGCCTGATCCCCAGGGCGGAGGCGGCGCTCGCGGCCAAGGACTTCAAGTCGGACCAGGAGGTCCGCTGGTGCCCGGGCTGCGGTGACTACGCGGTCCTGGCCGCCGTTCAGGGCTTCATGCCCGAGCTGGG
>NZ_JBHWBP010000706.1:0-1236 GCF_042735575.1 Streptomyces sp. NPDC059564
GGCCCCCGGTGGGGGCCCGGGCCGACGTGTCTTCGTACGATCGGCCTGACCAGCATGTGGAGGATGGTTCAGTCCACCGGGGATCCGCTTGTAGGCTGGCGGTCAGTTCCAACCGGACGACGTGGTCCGGTCGTCGGCCCACGTTGCAAAGGTTCTTCCTGCCATGCGCATTGGTGTGCTCACTTCCGGAGGCGACTGCCCCGGCCTCAATGCCGTCATCCGTTCCGTCGTGCACCGCGCCGTCGTCGACCACGGCGACGAGGTGATCGGCTTCCGCGACGGCTGGCGGGGTCTGCTGGAGTGCGATTACCGCAAGCTCGACCTCGATGCCGTGAGCGGCATCCTGGCCCTCGGCGGCACCATCCTCGGGTCCTCCCGCGTCCAGCCCGCGCACCTGCGCGACGGTGTGGAGCGGGCCCGGGGCCACGTCGCCGACCTCGGTCTGGACGCGATCATCCCGATCGGCGGCGAGGGCACCCTGAAGGCCGCCCACCTGCTCGCGCAGGCCGGGCTGCCGATCGTCGGCGTGCCGAAGACCATCGACAACGACATCGCCTCGACCGACGTCACGTTCGGTTTCGACACGGCCGTCGGCGTCGCCACCGAGGCCCTGGACCGGCTGAAGACCACCGCCGAGTCCCACCAGCGCGTGATGGTCGTGGAGGTCATGGGCCGCCACACCGGCTGGATCGCGCTGCACTCGGGCATGGCGGCCGGCGCGCACGCGATCGTGGTGCCGGAGCGCCCGTTCGACATCGAGGAGCTGACGGCGATCGTCGGCGAGCGGTTCTCGGCGGGCAAGCGGTTCGCGATCGTCGTGGTCGCCGAGGGTGCCAAGCCGGCCGAGGGCTCGATGGCCTTCGAGCAGGGCGGTACGGACATGTACGGCCACGAGCGGTTCGCCGGCATCGGCAACCGGCTCGCCGTCGAGCTGGAGGCCCGGCTCGGCAAGGAGGCCCGTCCGGTGATCCTGGGCCACGTCCAGCGCGGCGGCACGCCCACCGCGTACGACCGGGTCCTCGCGACCCGCTTCGGCTGGCACGCGGTGGAGGCGGCGCACCGGGGCGAGTTCGGCATGCTGACGGCCCTGCGCGGCACCGACATCGTGATGGTGCCGCTGGCGGAGGCCACATCGACCCTCAAGACCGTCCCGGCCGAGCGGTACGAAGAGGCGCAGAACGTTCTGTGATGTTTCCCCCCTGTTGAGTGCCGCCCCCGGACGCGATCGCGTCCGGG
>NZ_JBHWBP010000707.1:0-1235 GCF_042735575.1 Streptomyces sp. NPDC059564
GGTCAAGGTCCTGGCCTGCCAACTGCCCGCCGAGACCGGCACCCCGCTGTCGCGCTGGTCGTGCCCGGAACTGGCACGTGAGGTCGTGGTCGTCCGCCGCATCGCCGACTCGATCTCTGCCTCCACCGCCCGCCGCTGGCTGCGCGAGGACACACTCAAGCCCTGGCAGTACCGATCCTGGATCTTCATCCGCGATCCGAAGTTCCGGCCCAAGGCCGCCCGCATCATGGACTGTATGTCGGCACCTTCGACCGCGTCCCGCTGAGCGCGGACGAGTACGTGGTCCGAAACCAGCTCCGAGCCTTCGAAGACCGCTACAACGCCACAGCAAAGCCGTTCCAGTGGAAGTTCACCACCTCCGACCTGGACGATCTGCTGTCCCGGCTCGACCGACACACACACGACCGACAGGGAGAATCCTCCGCCTCACCAGCAACGTGATCAACCCCCGAAGGACTTCGGGCACCGAGCACTTGGCCCTGGGCACGACAAGGCCGGTGGGGCTGGCTGTCGTGCCCCGGTTCCAGAGTTCGGCACATGTCCGGTCACACACCTGACCGCCCGGTCGACGTGGAGAGCCTCTGCCCCGAGCTGCTTCCCTTCCGCCGTGAGTCCGTCCGCCTGCACCCGCGCCCCGGTTCTCCGACGTGCCAGGACAGCTCCGTCGGCGGCCCTCTGCTGTGGCCCGCCGACGAACCATGGCCGGTTGTGCGACGCGGAACACTAGGACACGGACACCACGAGCCGCCTCGAACCCGCCACGCCCATGGCCCCCATCGTGCAGATCCGCCGGGCCGACGTACCCACCCTGCCCTTCCCCGAGGGCACCGACCTGCTCCAGGTCCTGTGGTGTCCCTACGCGCACGGCACCTACTGCCACCCGCTGCCCCAGGTGTACTGGCGAGGCTCCCTCGCCATCGGAGAGGTGGCGGCGACACCTGCACCATCGGCGGCCGGGTTTCCCGATGGCTGGTACCCGGCACCCTGTTTCGTTCACCCCGAGCAGGTGACCGAGTACCCGAGGAATGACCGCCCCCGGGATCTCCGCGACGCACTCGACGTCCAGGTCCTCACGCCGGAAGCCTTCGCCGAGCCGGTCGCCGAGTTGCCGGCATGAGCCGGGAAGGGGCATCGGCCACGCGAAAGGCCTCCGGCCGTCCCGCGTACAGGCGGGGCGGCCAGAGGCCTCAAGTCGGCGGCGAGGAAAGCGAAGGGACTAATTTCAGGAGTAGTGG
>NZ_JBHWBP010000708.1:0-1221 GCF_042735575.1 Streptomyces sp. NPDC059564
GCAGTCTGACGCTGATGCCGGCGATGCTGGCCGTGACCGGCCGCAGGATGTTCTGGCCGTCGCGCGCCCTGAAGCGTGAACCCCGTGAGGGCGCGGCGGGCCGGCTCGGACGGGCCGCCGCCCGGCGCCCCGTGGTGCTGGTCCTCGCCTCGGTGGCCCTGCTCGGCGCGCTGACGGCCGGCCTGGCCGGTATGCGCATGGACTACGGACAGTCCGGGGCGGGCGGCGAGCGGACCGCCGCCGTGGAGACGGCCGCCGAGATCTCCCGCTCCCTGCCCGCCGGGGTCTCGGACCCCACGAGCGTCCTCGTCGCCGCCACCGACGGGGCTCCGCTCGGCGCGGAGCGGGTGGCCGGGCTGGCCGGGGCGCTCGCCCGGGTGCCCGGAGTGGGCCGGGTGGCCCCGACCGTGCCGAGCGAGAACGGCAGGGCCGCCCGCATCGACCTGCTCCTGACCGTCGAATCCGGCGGCCGGCAGGCCCGCGACCTGGTCTCCGGGCCGGTCCGGGA
The DNA here is from genome assembly GCF_042735575.1 of Streptomyces sp. NPDC059564. NCBI lineage: Bacteria > Bacillati > Actinomycetota > Actinomycetes > Kitasatosporales > Streptomycetaceae > Streptomyces > Streptomyces sp. NPDC059564. The sequence goes on from NZ_JBHWBP010000708.1 coordinate 509, forward strand.
CACGGTCCGCGCGAACCTGCCCGCCGGGACCGAGGCCCATGTCGGGGGAACCGCGTCGGTGTTCGCGGACATCGCGGTGGCCGTCGACAAGGACCTGAAGGTCATCTTCCCGGTGGCGGCGGTACTGATCGCGATCATCCTGCTGGTGCTGCTGCGGAGCCTGCTCGCGCCGGTCGTGCTGATGCTCGCGGTCGGACTCGGCTTCGCGGCCACCCTCGGGGCCTCGACGCTGGTCTTCCAGCACGGGCTGGGGCGGCCGGGCGTGGACTTCACGCTCCCGCTGGTGCTGTTCCTGTTCGTGGTGGCGCTGGGCACCGACTACAACATCCTCATCAGCGACCGGATCCGAGAGGAGATGGAGCGGCCCGGACCGGCCCGAGAAGCGGTGGCCCGTGCCGTACGGCACACCGCGCCGGCCATCGCCACCGCCGGTCTGGTGCTCGCCGCGTCCTTCGGCAGCCTGGCCGTGAGCCCGCACTCCGGGACGCAGCAGACCGGCTTCGCGACGGCGGTCGGGATCCTGCTCTCCGCCTTCGTCCTGTCCATCGTCCTCGTGCCCGCCCTGGCCGCGCTGCTGGGCCGGTCGCTGTGGTGGCCGCTGCGGCCGCGCGCCCGCGGCGGGGAGCACCGGGCGGCGCGGCCCGCACCGCAGCGGGTGCCGGTGGGCTGAGCCCCGGGTACGCCGGAGCGCGCGGGACCTTCACGGTCCCGCG
>NZ_JBHWBP010000709.1:0-1219 GCF_042735575.1 Streptomyces sp. NPDC059564
CCGACGGCCCGGTCCACGAGCGGCTGCGCGGAGCCGTCGTGGAATCCCTGGAGCGCTTCGACAAGCGCGGCATCCGCCGCTACGTCACCCGCTTCGCGAACCAGCTCGTCGACCGGATCGCCGGGGACGGCCACGCCGACCTGGTCTCCGCCTTCTCCGACCAGCTCCCCATGCTGGTGATGACGCAGCTCGTCGGCGCCCCCGACGAACACGGGCCCCGGCTGGTCAACGCGGCCCGCGACATGCTCCAGGGCACCGAGACGGCCCTGCAGAGCGACCGCTACGTCACCGCCACGCTCGAACAGCTGCTCAGGGACCGCAAGACGCAGCCCTCCCGGGACCTCGCCTCCTGGCTGCTGGAGCACCCGGCGCAACTCACCGACACCGAAGTGCTCATGCACATGCGGGTCGTCCTCATCGCGGCGTACGAGACCACCGCGAACCTCATCGCCAACACCCTGCGCACCGTCCTGACCGACCAGCGCTTCCGCGCGAGCCTCTCCGGAGGCCACATGACGCTGCCGGACGCCCTCGAACAGGTCCTGTGGGACGACCCGCCGATCAACACGATCATCGGGCGCTGGGCCACCGGCGACGCCCTGCTCGGCGGCAAGCAGGTCAAGGCCGGCGACATGCTGCTCCTCGGCCTCGCCGCCGGCAACGTCGACCCGCAGATCCGGCCCGACCCCGAGACCTCCGTGCGCGGCAACCGCTCGCACCTCGCGTTCAGCAGCGGCCCGCACGAGTGCCCCGGCCAGGACATCGGGCGGGCCATCGCGGACACCGGCATCGAGGTGCTGCTGGACCGCCTGCCCGACCTCCAGCTGGCCGTCGACGCGAGCGAGCTGCGCTGGCGCGGCACCCTCATGTCCCGCCACCTGCTGTCCCTGCCCGTACGGTTCTCCCCGCGCCCCGTGCAGGACGCCTACGCCGAGACCGAGGCCTACCCGCACCCCGAGCGGCCCTCCGGCCACCCCGGGCACGCGCCGGTCCCGCCGCGGCCGACGGTCCGGCCCGCTCCGGCCGGGGAGCGGCGCCGGCCCAGCTGGTGGCGCCGCCTGCTCGGCCGCCTCTGAGAGACGGCTCATCCCGCCCGGCGGGGCCCCGGCGCTGCCGGGCGGGGCCCCGCCGGGCTGTTCAGGCCCCGGCCTGCCGCCACCCCCCGGCGTGAGCGGGCAGCGCCGGGGCCCCCGTCGAGGGATCGCTCGGCGGGTGGGCG
>NZ_JBHWBP010000710.1:0-1217 GCF_042735575.1 Streptomyces sp. NPDC059564
CGCAGGAAGCGGCCGAGTTCCGATGCGATCCGGGCGGGCAGGGCCGGATCGCCGGGGTCCCGGTACGGGAAGGCGCGGCGGGCCAGGACCTGCCCGCGCAGGTCGACGAGGCTGAAGGTGGAGGAGGGCACCCCGATGTGCAGCCCGGCCACGAGGGGGCCGCCGACGGCGCCGGTGTGCAGGTCCAGCGGGATGCGCGGCCGCCCGGAGCCGCCGCGTCCGGCGGGGTCGGGGAGCTCGCGCAGCAGCCCGCCCCGGAGCAGCCCGCCGGCCTGCCGCGACACCGAGGCGAGACTCAGCCCGCACAGCTGCGCGACCCCGCTCCGCGCCACCGGCCCGTGCCGGAGCACCGTCCGCAACACGACAGCGGCATTGGCAGCCCCCCGCCGGTCCCCCGCCATCCCCACCATCCCCCGATCATGCCGGACGACCGAGGCGCGCCGGTGCGGTGTGCGTGGCGGCTGCGTTGCGGGGCTGTGAAATCAAGCCACGGTTTTCGGCCGCAAGGTGGGGGAGAAGGGGCAGGTCAGCGGGGGTATGGCGGGTCTCCGGAGGGGTGCGGGGCGGGGGTTGACCCCGGCCGGGGGCGCTGACAGGCTCCGAGCCATGACCGCGAACGCCCCTTCCGCCCCGCGGCTCCGCACCTCCGGCCCCCGCACGGCGCCGGGTCAGTGTCCGGGCCGCTGTCCGGCCCCCTGTCACCTCTGACCCCGCCCCCGGCGGGCCCGAGCCCCGCACCGTGGAGCCCGGCCCCGGAACCCCGGACCGGCCGGCCTGATCTCCCCCACCGAGCGACCGCGCCTCGCCGCCCCGGAACCCCGGGTCGGACGGCCTGACCGGCCCGGCCGGGGGACCGTGCCGAGCCCGCCTTGCTCCGGGGACCGACTGCCCTGTTTCCCCGGTCGGGGGGACCGGGCCGGCCGGGGCGTCGGCGCCCTGGCCTCGGCCGGCCGACCCGCTCCTCCGAACCCGGCACCCGGCACGCCGGTCCGGGTCCGGAAGCTCCGGCCTCCGGGACGGACGGCCCGTTTTCCCCGCTCCGGGGGAGCAGGGCCGGCAGGCCGGTTCGTCGGCCTGGGCCTTCAGCCCCGCGCCGGGGCCGGAGTCCCGCATCGGCAGGCCCGTTTCCCGGCTGGGGGATCGGGACCGGCAGGTCGGGCTCGTGCTCTCCGCGGCCGAGCCGGATTCCCGGGTCGGATCCGGGGCCCGCTGTCCTC
>NZ_JBHWBP010000711.1:0-1199 GCF_042735575.1 Streptomyces sp. NPDC059564
GAGTCTGGGGATGGTGGAAGGGCGGGTAGGGGACAGCCCCCGCAGGGCCTACAACGGGGGCGGCTCCGGCCGCTCCTGGGGGCCCCGGCCCGACAGGACCTCCCCATAAGCCTGCATCAGATCGGCCAGCCGCAGGGTGGAGAGGTCGTCCCGCGAGGGCTCCCCGGCGAACCCCGCCAGCCGCAGGTCCCGGTACGCGCAGCTCTTCTCGTACAGCGTCCGCAGGAACCGGCCGTTGCCGAGCTCGTCGATCCAGCCCTGCTCCACCACGTGCCCGCTGATGCTGCGCAGCTCCTCCAGCGCCTCCTCGTCCCACCGGTCGCCGTTCGCGTCGGCCAGCACCCCGCCGATCGCGCTCAGCTCCGGCGGCCGGTAGCTCGGGAAGTCCACCCGGGTGGTGAACCGCGAGGACAGCCCCGGATTCGCGGCCAGCAGCCGGTCCATCCCCGCCGGATAGCCCGCCAGGATCACCACCAGGTGGTCCCGGTTGTCCTCGGCGCGCTTGAGCAGCACCTGCAGGGCCTCGTCCCCGTACGCGTCACCCTTGCTGTAACCGGAATTGGACAGGCTGTACGCCTCGTCCACGAACAGCACCCCGCCGATCGCCGAGTCGATCAGCTCGTTCGCCTTGACGGCGGTCTGCCCCAGGAACTCGCCCACCAGATCGGCCCGTTGCGCCTCCAGCAGATGGTCGCCGCCCAGCAGCCCGAGCGCGTAGAACACCCGCCCCAGGATCCGGGCCACCGTCGTCTTGCCCGTGCCCGAGGGCCCCGAGAAGACGAAGTGCCGCTTCGGGGGCTGCACCGGCAGCCCCTGGGCCGCCCGCAGCCTGGCCATGTGCAGCTGCGCCGACAGGGCCTTCACCTGCCGCTTGACCGGCTCCAGACCCACCATCCGCTCCAGCTCCGCCAGCGCCTCGGCCAGTGCCCGCGGATCGGCCGGACCGGCCGGCAGCCCCGCCGGCGCGCCCTGCGGGGGCACGGACACCTTGTGCTGCCGTACGCCCTCCACCCGCCCCGGCCCGCCGGGCGGCCCGAACCGCTGGTCCGGCGGCTCCCCGGGCGTCGGCGGATCGGGATCCACCTGCCCGTCCGCCGCCACGTCCTGCGCGGGCCCGCCGCCCCCCCCGAGCGCCACCGCCGCGAAGTCCCCGCCGACGGGGGACAGCCCGTGCCCCGCGACGCCCTCGGCGGTGTGCC
>NZ_JBHWBP010000712.1:0-1192 GCF_042735575.1 Streptomyces sp. NPDC059564
CGCCGTGGACAGGTGGCGGGCCCGCGGCCGGTCTTCCGGGCCCGTCAGCAGATCCGCGGGAGCTGCTCCCCGATCGGCAGGTCCACCACCCGGGTGCCGCCGAGGCCGGTCCGCGCCACGACCATCCCCGGATGCGCGGCGACGGCCTCGCCGATCACCGCCGCCCGCCGGCCCAGCGGATGGGCGCGCATGGCGTCGAGGACGGCGTCGGCGTGCTCGCGGGGCACGAAGGCGACGAGCTTGCCCTCGTTGGCCACGTAGAGCGGGTCGAGCCCGAGGATCGCGCAGGCGTTCGCGACGGCCTCGGGGACCGGGACGCGGCCCTCGTGGAGGACGACTCCGGTGCCGGAGGCGGCCGCGATCTCGCACAGGGAGGCCGCCAGGCCGCCCCGGGTGGGGTCGCGCAGGACGTGCAGGTCCGGGGTGACCGCGAGCATGCTCTGGACGAGCCCGCCCAGGGCCGCGCAGTCGCTCGCGATGTCGACGCCGAACTCCAGGCCCTCCCGGACGCTCATGATCGCCACCCCGTGGAGTCCGATCTCGCCGCTGACGATCACCACGTCCCCGGGAACCACCCGCTGCGGGCGCAGGTCCACCCCGTCCGGGATCAGCCCGATCCCCGCCGTGTTGATGTAGATCCCGTCGCCGTGGCCCGTCTCGACGACCTTGGTGTCCCCGGTGACCACCTCCACCCCGGCGGCCCGGGCCGCGGCGCCGAGGGCCTCGCAGGCCCGCGCCACCACGGACATCTCGACCCCCTCCTCCAGGATGAACCCGCAGGACAGGTAGGCCGCCCGGGCCCCGCTCATGGCCAGGTCGTTGACCGTGCCGTTGACCGCCAGGTCCCCGATGCTCCCGCCGGGGAAGAACAGCGGGCGCACGACGTAGGAGTCGGTGGAGAAGGCCAGGCGTACGCCGCCCAGCGAGAGGGCGGCCGAGTCCCCGAGCCGGGCCATCGCCTCGCCGCCGTAGGCCGGGGCGAACAGGTGCTGGACCAGCTCGGCGGAGAGCGCGCCGCCCCCGCCGTGGCCCATCACGACCCGGGGGTGGTCGCGCAGCGGGGCGGGGCAGGTCCAGCCGGTGACGTCGAGCACGGCTTCGGACGGTGCGGTCTCAGGCAACGGGGCTCGCCTCCAGTGCGGCGGTCGGTACGGGGTCCTGCGCGGCGGCGGCCCGGTCCCCGGCCCCCGCG
>NZ_JBHWBP010000713.1:0-1192 GCF_042735575.1 Streptomyces sp. NPDC059564
GGACCCCCGCGCCTCAAATTCCCCCGGCTACCGCCGGGAGGTGCCCCCTGGCGAGGCTGAAACTGCGGGCCAGCGTCGGCGCAGGGCGGGTGGGGATCCCGTCAAGGCCCTGTTGCACCGGCATCGGGAGCTCTGTGAGCGGGCCGTCGATCCGCTGGAGATCGCCGCCGGGCTGGAGGCGCACGGGATCAGCGACCGGACCGCCGCGCGGTTCCGGCACCGGGACGTGTTCTCCCTCGCCGAGGAGCTCTACGCCCGGACCCCGCGCGGCGAGGCGGGGGCGGACCTCGCGGAGCGGCCGCTGCCGGCCGGGCCCCGGGCGGTGCGCGGCTTCGGGTACGCCCTGCTGCCCGGCGCCCTCGCGTTCGGCGCGGCCGCCACCGGGATGCCGGGGGCGGGCCCCCTCGCGGTGCTCGTCACCGTCGGCGCGCTGGTGTGGCCCGGGCGGAGCGCCGGGGGGCGGTTCCCGTACGCCGCCCACCTGCTCGCGGCCGCCGCCGTCGGCTGGGCCGTCCACCGGCACGGACCGGCGCTCGGAGCCGCGCTCGCGCTGGCCGTGGCCCCCGCGCACCTCGCCGGGGCGCTGTACGCCGCCCGGGCGCGGCGCCGGCTCGCCGGGAGCCGGGCCCTGGAGGACTTCGCCGCCGGGGCGCGGCCGCTGCTGGCCGGGACCCTGGTGCTGTTCACCGCGGCCGCCGCGGGGGCGGCCGCACTCGCCGGAGCCGCCGCGGCCGTGGCCGTACCGCTCGCGGTGCTGCTGTTCCTGACCCGGCTGCTGCTGCGGCACGGCGCGCACCGGGCACCGGTGGCCCTGGCCCTGGCGCTCGCCCTGCTCCCGGCCCCGGCCGCGGTGTCCGCCGCCGCCGCGGGACTCCTCGTACACGCCGTCCTCGCGCTGTCCCGGGCCTCCGCCCACGCGCGGCCCTGAGCGCCGTACCCCTCTGCCCACCGAGCCCACCCACCCAAGGAGAAACAGGATGACCGGCCAGCCAATCAACCGAGGGGCCGCGCGATGAGAGTTCTGCTGATCGGAGCCAACGGCTACCTCGGACGCTACGTCGCCGACCGGCTGCTCGCCGACCCGGCCGTCCAGCTCACCGCGCTCGGCCGCGGCGACGACGCCGACGTCCGCTTCGACCTCGCCACCGGCAGCCCCGGCGCCCTCACCCGGTTCCTGGACGCGGTCCACCCC
>NZ_JBHWBP010000714.1:0-1180 GCF_042735575.1 Streptomyces sp. NPDC059564
ACACGCTCAACCAACCTGCACAACACCAGGTCAGGAGCATGACGACTACTCAGTTTCACTGAGCGCCGACAGTTGTCGACGACCAGTGAAACTGCGCAGTACTCAACCAACCTGCGCAACCAGGCCTCGAGCTCAGGAATCCGCAGGTCAGAGGGCTGATGTACCCGGACACTGCGCAGATCCGCTTACTGATCGTTTCAGAATGAGGTTCGGAGTCGTCGTAAGCAGATGATGCTGCAGGCGAGTTGGAGGAAGCCGATGTGGAGGTCGGCTCGTATCTCGTAGCGGATGCGGAGTCGTTTGAACTGGTGGAGCCAGGCGAAGGTTCGCTCGACGACCCAGCGGGTCTTGCCCAGGCCTGAGCCGTGATGTGTGCCGCGTCGGGCGATCTTGGGCGTGATTCCGCGGGCCCGGATCAGGCGCCGGTACTTGTCGTAGTCGTAGCCGCGGTCGGCGAAGAGCCGGCGGGGCCGGTGACGTGGCCGCCCGCGAAGCCCGCGGATGTGGGGCATCGCGTCAAGCAGGGGCAGGAGCTGGGTGACATCGTGACGGTTTCCACTGGTCAGGGAGACGACCAGTGGGGTGCCGTGCCGGTCGACGATGAGGTGGTGCTTGCTGCCCGGGCGGGCCCGGCCGACTGGCGAAGGTCCGGTTTGAGCGGCGGCGGTGCGGGCAGCTACCTCGCACACCTCCTGGACGAAGGCGCCCGCCTCGCAGCGATCGCCCCCGGGGTGACCCGGCACGGCGAGGACATCGGACGCTGGCTCGCCACACAACGCCGCGACTACCACCGGCTCACCGAGGAGCAGCAGCGCCGCCTGGCCGAGCTCGGCGTGAAGCCAGCGCGGGCTGTACGGGCTCGTACCGCGGGCGCGAAGGCAGGGGCGGCGCCCACGTCCGGGCGGGGCGCGGAAGCGTTCCACAAGGGCCTACAGGCCCTCTCCCAGTACCTCGAACGGGAAGGCGGCGGTGCTCCTGGCAGGTCCCACGTCGAGCACCTCCCGGACGGGACGGTCCACCGCACCGGGGTGCGGATCGTCAACCAGAAACAGCGCCGCGACCGAATCAACGCCGACCAGCTCGCCGCCCTCGCCGAACTCGGCGAGGACTGGGCGCAGTAGGCGTGGGGGGGTGCGGAAATAAGGGAAAGCCCCCCCCGGGGGTAGGGTAAACGGGCCCC
>NZ_JBHWBP010000715.1:0-1171 GCF_042735575.1 Streptomyces sp. NPDC059564
GGTCCGGCGTGGTCGGTGGCCGCCGAGATCGCCAGGACCGATACGAGCAGCGCGCACGGGGCGCTGCCGGCCAGCTGGAAGCGTACGGCCGCCCAGATCAGCAGCGGGAAGACCAGGAAGAGCAGGGACTGGGTGCTCCGCGTGGCCACGAGCGTGACGGCCGAGGCCGCGACCATCAGGAGCACCGCCTCGGCCACCCGGTAGGGATCCCGGGGCATCCGGGCGTGACTCAGGACCAGCAGCATCGGGGTCACCAGCAGCACCCCCATGGTGTCCCCGGCCCACCAGGCCGACCACACCGGCCAGAAGTTCCCCATGGGCAGGTTGCCGGTGAGCACCAGCGTCCAGCACCCGGCGGTCGCGCTGATCGTCATCGGGAGCAGGCCGCCCAGGAAGACCAGGGCCATCCCGTCCCGCAGCCGGTCGAGCTCGGGCCGGAAGGCCGCCCGGCGGAGCAGCGCGTAGGCGCACAGGGGGGCGAGGGTGTTGCCGACGACGATCCCGATGTCGGCGGGGTGGAACTGGCTGATGTGCTCGACGGCGAGGTACGTCCCCAGGGCGATCCCGGGCCAGATCCGCGGGCCGAACCACAGCAGGCAGGCGACGGCGATGCCGGTGGGCGGCCACAGGGGCGTGACGACCGCGCCCTCGACGACCACCTGCCGCAGCAGGCCGAGCCGGCCGGACAGGTAGTAGGCCGCGGCGACGGCGAGGATCCGCAGCAGCGCCAGGGCCGGACGTCGCCATTCCACGGTGCGCACCACAGCATCAGACAACAGTCGGGGCGTCCGGGTGGGGCGTGACACGCGCGACCGGGTCGTGGCTCGTGGCCCGGCCGAGGCTCGCCGCCGGGCCGTGGCTGAGGACGAGTACGGCGGCGTCGTCGGCGTGGCCGGTGGAGTCGGCCACCTTCATGACCTCGGCGGCGAGCTCGTCGGGGTCCCCGCCCGCGGCCGCCCGGACGAGGCGGGAGACGCGTTCCAGCCCCTCGTCGATGGGGAACGACGGCCCCTCGACCACGCCGTCCGTGAGCAGCACGATCGACCCCGCCTCCACCAGCCTGCGCCGGGTCACGGCGTACCGCACGTCGGGCAGCAGGCCGAGCGGCGGTCCCCCGGCGTCCTCGGCGATGCCGTACCGGCCGTCGACCGAGGCCCAGACGGTGGGGACG
>NZ_JBHWBP010000716.1:0-1169 GCF_042735575.1 Streptomyces sp. NPDC059564
GCCACACCATCACCGGCAGCCGGGCCCCGGGCGCCGGTGATGGGGTCCAGACGTTGACGGTGAGGCAGTCCTCGCCGGGGATCTCCGGGTCGGACAGCAGGGCCGCGAAGGGGTCCGGGTAGGGCACCTTGGGGGCGGTGGGCCCGAACTCCCCCGCGTCGCGTACGCCGTCCCAGGCCGCCGGGGGCCCGGGGGCCGCGAAGGCACGGGCGCCGACGGGCGGGGCCGCGTACGGGACGCCCCGGAAGACGGCGGTCCCGCCGGCCTCCCAGCGGCCCTCCACCGTGCCGTGTCCGGTCCCGGCCCGGGGCCGCCCGCCGTCCGCTGCGCTCATCCGTGCTCTCCTCGCGCGTCTCCTGCCTCCCGGGCACGGTCGCACAGGCGTGCCAGGGGTGACAAGGCGTGACCCGTTCCGGGTCGGCCCGGGTTTGACCGGCATGCGAGTCATTCCGAATCCTCCCGCACTGCGCGCCCTGTCCGTCCTCCTGCTGGCCGTGACCGGCGCGTCGGGAGCCGCCGGCAGCGCGCTGGCCGCCGGGCCCGACTTCCAGTACGTCGGCCAGGACGACCAGGTCCACGGCCTGAGCGGCCCGAAGGGCTGCGTCGGGGCGGAGGGCGGCGGCGCCCGGGCGGTCACCAACCGCACCCACGGCACCGCGACCCTCTACCGCGACCCCCACTGCGCCGGTCCGAAGGTGGCCGTTCTGGGGCCCGGAACGGTCACGCGGGTGCGCCCGTACTTCGCCTCCGTCCGCTTTTCGTGACCGGTTGGGCGGACGGACCGTGACCACTCGGCCCTCCCCGCGTTGTATGCCATGTCAAATGCCGCAGGTCCTGCGGCGCCCCACATCTCACGAGGAGATCTTGATGTCGCGTATCGCGAAGGCATTCGTCATCACCGCTGCTGCCGGTAGCGCGCTGGCCGCCGGTGCGGGTCTGGCGGCTGCCGATGCCGGAGCGCACGGTGCGGCGGTCGGCTCCCCCGGTGTCCTGTCGGGCAACCTCGTCCAGGTTCCGGTCCACGTCCCGGTCAACGTCTGCGGCAACACCGTCAACGTGATCGCCCTGCTGAACCCGGCCTTCGGCAACACCTGCGTCAACGCGTCGGGTGGCGGCGAGCACCACACCGAGGGCTACGGCGGCTGATCACCAGGATCACCAGCCTGACC
>NZ_JBHWBP010000717.1:0-1166 GCF_042735575.1 Streptomyces sp. NPDC059564
CGACGGCCAGCACCTGGTGGCCGTTGCGTCGGGCGTCGGAGAGCCGCTCCAGCAGGACCATGCCGGTGCCCTCGGCCAGGCCGAATCCGTCGGCGTCGGCGGAGAAGGCCTTGGAGCGGCCGTCCGGGGCCAGCGCGCGCTGCTTGCTGAACTCGATGAACGACCCGGCCGACGGCAGGACGGTGACGCCGCCCGCCAGTGCCAGCGAGCACTCGCCGGTGCGCAGCGACTGGGCGGCCAGGTGCAGGGCGACCAGCGAGGACGAGCAGGCGGTGTCCACGGTGACGGCGGGACCTTCGAACCCGAAGGTGTAGGCGAGGCGGCCGGAGGCGACGCTGGCGGTGTTGCCGGTCAGCAGGTAGCCGCTGACGTCCTCGGGCGCCTCGTACAGCCGGGGCCCGTAGTCCTGGGTCATGGCGCCGACGAAGGTGCCGGTACGGGTGCCGCGCAGGGTCGCGGGGTCGATGCCCGCGCGTTCCAGCACCTCCCAGCCGGTCTCCAGGAGGAGCCGCTGCTGGGGGTCCATGGCGAGGGCCTCGCGCGGGGAGATCCCGAAGAACTCCGGGTCGAAGTCGGCGGCGTCGTGGAGCAGGGCCGCTTCGCGCTGGTAGTAGCGGCCGGGGCGGCCGGGCTCCGGGTCGTAGAGGCCTTCGACGTCCCAGCCGCGGTCGCCGGGGAGGGCGGAGACGGCGTCGCCGCCCTCGGTGAGCAGCTGCCAGAGGGCTTCGGGGGTGTCGATGCCGCCGGGCAGCCGGCAGCTCATGGCGACGATGGCGACGGGTTCGTCCCAGGCGGCCGTGGTGGTGTCGTCGGTGGCCTCGTCCCGGGTGCCGAGGGCTTCGGCGAGGATGCGGCCGGTCAGCGAGCGCGGGGTGGGGTGGTCGAAGACGACGGTGTGCGGCAGCGCGAGGCCGGTGGCCTCGTTCAGCCGGTTGCGCAGTTCGATGGCGGTGACGGAGTCCAGGCCCAGGTCCCGGAAGGCCTGTCCGGCGCCGACCGCCGCCGGGTCGGGCAGGCTGAGCAGCGCGGCGGTCACGGAGCGGACGAGTTCGGCGACGGTGCGCTCGCGTTCGGCCTCGGGCAGGGCGGCGAGCCGGCCGCGCAGGGCCGGACCGTCGGCGGCTGTGGCGGTGGCGCCGGGCCGCTGGAAGGGGTAGGTCGGCAGC
>NZ_JBHWBP010000718.1:0-1149 GCF_042735575.1 Streptomyces sp. NPDC059564
GCCTGCACATCCCCGCACAGCGCACCCGCTGACAGCCCGTCATGGGCGGCCGGGCCCGACGCCCGGCCGCCCCGCCCGCCCTGTGGAGCCGGGAGTGGCACCCGGCTCCACCGGTCGACCGAAGAGCCCGCAGGACGACCAACGAAAGCGCAGCTCTTGAACGAGTTCCCGACTTCCGGGAGCGACTTCGCACGCACGCTCGCCCGCCGCAGCATGATTCTCGTGCGGGCTGTCGGCCGAGCCGCCGGTGAAGGACTCCATCACCTGACCGTGGTTCAGGCGACACTCGACGGCGTCGCCGAGGCCCAGTGCATCATCACCGGCCCCGTCCCGAACGAGGACGACGCGAACGACCCGCTCGTGCACGTGGCCTACATGTTGGCCGGAACCGCGATGGGTGTGAGCGCCATGCTGGCCGCGCGCACGCTGGATCCGCAGGGCGAGGTGAGGTTCATGTCGTGGATGGTGCGCGACCTTGTCGCCTACCCCGCCACGGCCGAACAGAGCGTTATGGCGTACTGCATCAGCGAGGACCGCGACCTTACGGACCCGTTGCCCGGCGTGACGTTCGTGGACGCCCCCGTACTCGCGTGATCCCGCCCTGGGAGCGGCTGGGCGCCCAGGCGGCCGCCGCTCCCGGGCAGACCTGAACACGCACCGCCAGCGGCGGGGGAGTGGCACCCCCGCCGTGATCGGAGAGCCAACGAGAGGCCGACCCATGGAATCCACGAACCCCCTGACCACACAGCGCGCCGAGAAGCTTCTCCATGCACTGTTCGGTGTGGCCGGAGAGGGCCACCACGTAATGACCGCCAGCGCCGGAACCTTCGCAGCCATCGTGCCCTTCGACACCAGGGCCAACCGGACATACCTGGAAGAGGGCAGGCAACTCGCCGACGTCGTCGCGGAGACGGCGCTTGCGCTATCCGGCGGGGAGGTCTGCGGCGTCGTCCTGCGGACCCACGCGCACGGCAGCAGTCGAGTGTGGGGATGGAGGCTTGGCGCCGCCATTGCTGCCCCGCTCACGGCCGGGCAGCTCCGCCGCGCCTACTCCTACGACTGCGAGACCGGTGAGGCTCTCCCGCTGGAACGGGGCCTGCGGTACGAGGGCGCACCCTGCCTGCGCCTGAGCGCTCCCCCTACCAGCAC
>NZ_JBHWBP010000719.1:0-1145 GCF_042735575.1 Streptomyces sp. NPDC059564
TTTTAAAACCCTACGACGCCATACTCGTTGGGTTGGGGTGTGGTGGGCTCGATATGTGTATAAGAGACTGGGGCGCCCGCCGACCGGGGGGGGGGCGCCCCTTTCGCATGCGTACGGGCCTCAGCGCGTGAAGAGCGGCTCCCCCGGCGGGACCGGGGCAGCGGCCGGGAGCAGCGCCAGGTCCAGCCCGCGTACGAGCCGGCCGCGCAGGGTCTCGTCGGCGGCGAGGGCGCCCGCGACCCGGCGGGCGGCGGTGGCGGGCTCGGTGTCGGGGGCGAGCACCACCACGAGGGTGCCGTCGGCGTCGGAGCCCCCCGGCACCAGGTGGGCGCGGAGCACGGCGGGCTCGGCGGACACGACCGCCCGTACGGCTTCCCGTACGGCGGGGTCGGCCAGCGGGTCGGCGTCCGTACGGCCCTCGGCGAGGGCGAGCAGGGCGGAGCCCGTCAGCTGGTAGGGGACGGGGCCGGCCAGGTCGAGGACGATCGTGTCGGCCTTCTCGTGCGCGGCGGCGGCGAGGGCCTGGTGCAGCGGGACGGCCACCGGGCGGGCGGCCGGGTCCCAGAGCGCCAGCGAGGCGATCGAGGTGAAGGCGGGCAGCGCCCGCCGGTCCCCCGCCGTCAGGGTGGGGACGGCCATGTCGCTGGTCTTCTCGCGCTTGAGGCCGGTCTCGGGGTCGGTCTCGACCTCGCCGAGCATCGCCACGACGGGCACCAGCAGCCGGGCGTCCTTGAGGGCCGCCAGCAGCTGCGGCTCGGCGGCGCGGTCGGCGGCCCAGGCGGCCAGGGCCGCGCTCAGCCGGGGATCGGCGGTGCCGTCGTCGTCGGAGAAACCGGGGTCGGGAATGTTCTTGGTGGCCACAGTTACCCGACCCTATCCCGCCGTGCGGCGCGCGGACGCCGGGCCAGTACGGCGGCCAGCACCAGCAGCACCGCTCCCCCGGCGGCGGCGGTGCCCGCGCCCGCCCAGGGCCGCCGCTCGGGCGGCCGGACGGGGTCGGGGCCCGGGCCGAAGTACGCCCGGCCGGCCGCGACGGGCGCCGGGGCCTGCGCCTCGGGGCGCAGCCGGTCGGCGGCCTGGAGCGCGGCGACCGGGTCCACGGTGCCGTGGCCGCGGGCGTCGTCGCGGCCGCCCGCGGGGCCGTC
>NZ_JBHWBP010000720.1:0-1122 GCF_042735575.1 Streptomyces sp. NPDC059564
GGGCCCCGGCAGCCGGTCCCCGACGCCCGCGACTTCCCGTACGTCATCGACGACCCGGAATGGGCCGGACGGCACGGCTACGGCAGCGACATCGACCGGAAACGGGAGGAGATCAGCAACGACGGAGTCAACGAGCGGTACTTCAAGAGCCTGCCGGAAGAGCGCAGGGCCCCCGCCATCGCGGCGGCCAACGGCGCCCGCCCGGACGGGCTGACCGCCCGCGCGCCGGACGGGCTGAGGATCACCCGCAGCCCCGACGGGTGCCAGTCGCAGGCCGAGCGCGGCCTGTACCCCGACCTGGCGGCCTGGTTCCAGGCACGGGTCACCGTCGACTCGCTGCCGCCCCTGCGGGGCGGGAAGGTGATCGGCGACGGCGCGTTCCGCGACGCCACGCAGAAGTGGTCCGCGTGCATGCGCACCGCCGGGTACGAGTTCCAGGACCCGGCTGCCGCACGGGCCGCGCTGCCGCCGCCGGACCAACCCCTCCCACGGGAGCGGGAGGTCGCCATGGCGGTCGCCGAGGCCGGCTGCGCGCGGGCTTCGGGCCTCGCGGAGACCGCCGCGCGGCTCGACCGCGCGTACGACGCCGAACTCCGGGAGGAGTACGGCACCGACGTCACCACCTGGCTCCGGCTCCGGCTCGACGCCTTGCCCCGCGCCCGCGCCGTCGTCGAAGCCGACGCGAAGCGGTGAGCCCGGACGCCGCGAGCACCATCGTCCGAACCATCAGCTGAGGGAGAAGCATGAAGTCCTTGCGCACGTTCCTCGTCACCGCGGCGGTCGCCGCACTGGCCGTCACGGCCACGCCCTTCACCGCCCACGCCGCCGACTCCCCGCCCGGGCAGCGGACGGCCGCCGTTCCCAACCCGCCGACCGGCCGCCTGCACGCGTACTACGACTTCTGGTACCAGAACGAGTGCGGGTCCTGGTCGGGCAGTGCGGCGTCGTGGGGCGAATGCAAGAACGTCGCCTCGTCGCTGTGGAACCTGCGCTACCCGGGCAGCCTCGACGACGTCTGGGTGTACTACAACAGCAACTACGGCGGCGCCGGGCGCGGCGTCTACAACGGCGCCGGCCTTCCCGACCTGCGGGACTGGAGCTTCGGGCCCGGCGGGGCCGGAG
>NZ_JBHWBP010000721.1:0-1122 GCF_042735575.1 Streptomyces sp. NPDC059564
GGCCCCCGTGGCCGCCGTGGCCCCGGTCGCCGCTCCGGCTCCGGTCGCCCCCGCCGCTCCCGTTGCCCCCGCCGCCCCGGTCTCCGCCGGTGACGAGGGCGCTTACGTGACCCCGCTGGTGCGCAAGCTCGCCTCGGAGTCCGGCGTCAACCTGTCCACGGTCTCGGGCACCGGTGTCGGTGGCCGTATCCGCAAGCAGGACGTCCTGGCCGCCGCCGAGGCCGCCAAGGCCGCTGCCGCCGCTCCGGCGCCGGCCGCCGCTCCCGCCGCCAAGGCTCCGGCCGCCGCGGTGTCCGAGCTGCGTGGTCAGACGGTCAAGATGACCCGCATGCGCAAGGTCATCGGCGACAACATGATGAAGGCCCTGCACTCGCAGGCGCAGCTCAGCTCCGTGGTCGAGGTGGACATCACCAAGATCATGAAGCTGCGCGAGAAGGCCAAGGCCGGCTTCCTCGCCCGCGAGGGCGTCAAGCTGTCCCCGATGCCGTTCTTCGTCAAGGCCGCGGCCCAGGCGCTGAAGGCCCACGCGGTCGTCAACGCCCGGATCAACGAGGACGAGGGCACCATCACCTACTTCGACTCGGAGAACATCGGCATCGCCGTGGACTCCGAGAAGGGCCTGATGACCCCGGTCATCAAGGGTGCCGGTGACCTCAACCTGGCGGGCATCTCCAAGGCGACCGCCGACCTGGCCTCCAAGGTCCGCGGCAACAAGATCACGCCGGACGAGCTGTCGGGCGCGACCTTCACCATCAGCAACACCGGCTCGCGCGGTGCGCTGTTCGACACGGTCATCGTGCCCCCGAACCAGGTCGCCATCCTGGGCATCGGCGCGACGGTCAAGCGCCCGGTGGTCATCGAGACCCCCGAGGGCACCGTCATCGGCGTCCGCGACATGACGTACCTGACCCTGTCCTACGACCACCGCCTGGTGGACGGCGCGGACGCGGCCCGGTACCTGGGCGCCGTCAAGGCGATCCTGGAAGCCGGCGAGTTCGAGGTCGAGCTCGGTCTCTGAGGCCGAGAGGGTCCAAACGAGGTCGAGATCGGCCTGTGAGGCCCCGCGCGCAGCTCCGGCTGCCGCTCACGGCGCCCCCGCCCGGATTCGTCCGGGCGGGGGCG
>NZ_JBHWBP010000722.1:0-1108 GCF_042735575.1 Streptomyces sp. NPDC059564
GCGCCCCCGGTGGCCCCCCCGCGCCCCCCGGGCCGGTGGTGGGACGGATCGGCTCAGCATGCGATACGGGCGACGGCGCCGGACGGGTGCGAGGGGCCGGGCGGCTGAGGGTTTGTCGGGAATGTGACGGCCTGACGAAACCTTGATGACGGAATTTGAGATTCCGATCCACGAGGTGAGACGGGGTCTGCCCTGGGCCCCGTACATCTGCTTGAATGACGCCCATGGCCAGCCATTCGCACTCCTCGACAGGTCGCGGCGACCTCGAGCCGTTCTGGCCGTCCCGTCAGGATCATGATTTCGACCGGGTGTGTTGCCGCGCGAAGAACGCGCCGACCCCCTAAAGCCTTCCGGGACCTCCAGCAGAACCTCCCCGAGGCCTTCGGTCTGCGCGGTACGACACCGACGACGGCATGCGCACGTCGTCTCCTGCCGACCACTCCGCGTGAAAGAGCTGACCACTCATGGCGAACACCCGATCCATCACTTCCGCCGCCTCCGCCGCGACCTCCGCTCCCCTGACCTTCCCGCCCAGTCCGCGCCACCGGCTGCGTGCCGTGGACCGGGACGAGGTGTCCCGGGTCGTGGACCTGCTCCCGCCCGGCGCCACCTGGCTCCCCGCGCCCCAGCACACCCTGCCGACGCTGCCGGGCCAGCCGCCGATGGTCGGCTATCTGGTCCTCGTACCGGCCGACCAGCAGCCGCCGATCGCCTTCGCCCCGCAGTCCGTTCCCGCCCCGCCGGCCCAGGCCGGCCCGGCCACCGACTCCCCGGCGGGCACCGGCGACGCCCTCGTCCGCATCGACCCGTCGCGGCGCACCGCCGAGGTGGACGGTGAGGTGCTGGACCTGACGTACCTGGAGTTCGAACTGCTGGCCCACCTCGTCGCGCACCCGCACCGGGTGCACAGCCGCGACCAGCTGGTGACCACGGTCTGGGGCTACGGCCACGTCGGCGACGGCCGGACGGTCGACGTCCACATCGCCCGGCTGCGCCGCAAGCTGGGCACCGCGCACCGCGGCGCGATCCAGACCGTGCGCCGGGTGGGCTACAAGTACGCCCCCTGATACGACGACGGCGGGCCCGTACTCCCGAGGGGGAGTACGGG
>NZ_JBHWBP010000723.1:0-1082 GCF_042735575.1 Streptomyces sp. NPDC059564
CAGATGTGGAAGCCCGGTAACGGGTGGAGCTGACTGGTACTAATAGGCCGAGGGCTTGTCCTCAGTTGCTCGCGTCCACTGTGTTAGTTCTGAAGCAACGAACGGTTGCTGGTTTCTAGAGCTAGAACATAACTACAAAGTGTGCTTGTTCGCTCGAAACCGATTAGGGTTTCGGTGGTCATAGCGTTAGGGAAACGCCCGGTTACATTCCGAACCCGGAAGCTAAGCCTTTCAGCGCCGATGGTACTGCAGGGGGGACCCTGTGGGAGAGTAGGACGCCGCCGAACAATTTTTCAAAGGACCCCTGGTCCAGCGTTCAACGCTGGACCAGGGGTCTTTTTGTTTTTCACCTCTTTACGCCGAAGCGCGGCCATGGGTTGGTTGCGCGAGAATGACTAGCGGTACCCCGAAGACAGGAGTCACACCCATGTCCAACTCTCCCGACGATCGTCCGGAGCGCGAGCCTCGGCGCAACGACGGCGGTGACAGGGGCGGCTACCGCGGGGGCCGTGACGACCGTGGCGGCGACCGTGGTGGCTTCCGCCGCGACGACCGTGGTGGCCGTCCGACCGGTGGTGGCGGCGGTTTCCGCCGTGACGACCGTGGCGGGCGTCCCGCCGGCGGCGGCGACCGGCCCAGCGGTGGTGGCTTCCGTGGCGGTCGTGACGACCGTGGCGGCGACCGCCCCTCCTACCCGCGCCGTGACGACGACCGTGGCGGCCGTCCGACCGGTGGTGGCGGTGGCGGCTTCCGTCGCGACGACCGCGGTGGTCGTCCCGCAGGTGGTGGCGACCGTCCGTCCTTCCCGCGTCGTGACGACCGTGGTGGCGACCGCCCGAGCTACCCGCGTCGTGATGATGACCGTGGTGGTTTCCGTGGCGGTCGTGATGACCGTGGTGGCGACCGTCCGTCGTACCCGCGTCGCGATGACCGTGGTGGGGACCGTCCCACCGGTGGCGGCTTCCGTGGTGGCGACCGTCCGTCGTACCCGCGCCGTGACGACCGTGGTGGGGACCGTCCCACCGGCGGTGGTTTCCGTGGTGGCGACCGTCCGTCGTACCCGCGTCGTGATGACCGTGGTG
>NZ_JBHWBP010000724.1:0-1080 GCF_042735575.1 Streptomyces sp. NPDC059564
GAGACCCCGCACAGCAGCAACGCGGCGGCCGTGGGCCAGCGCAGCCGGTGGCGCAGCGCACCTGCGTCCCGGAGCGGAGCGGACGCCGGTGCGCGGACGGGCGCCGGGGACGGGGCCGCGGGGACGGGCCGGCGCAGCGGGGGCGGCGCCGGAGCCGGGGCGGGCCGGGCGGGCCGGACCGCGGCGGGGGCTCCGGCGGGCTCTGCGCCGGGGGCCGCTTCGGGGGCTGCTTCGAGTGCGCCGTGCGGCGCTCCCCCGGGGCCGAGGATGCTGGCCAGCAGGGCCACGTCCTCGATGGGCCGGCCGACGGCCGCCGCGCGCAGGGTGATGTCGGCCTCGGCCTCCTCCTGCGGCTGCTCGGCCAGCAGGGCGACCATCCGCCGGACGTCGTGGACGGGGCGGGCGACGGCGGCCGCGCGCAGCGCGTCGTGTCCGGGGTCGGTGTGTCCGCCGGTCCGCTTGAGCAGGCTCACCAGGGCGGTGACCTCCTCGACGGGACGGCAGGTGGCGGCCGTCTCCAGCAGCGTTCGTATCGGCTCGTTGTGGGGGTCGTGGCCCGGCAGGTCCGGGGCGGTGGCGGGCATGGGGGCGGTGGCGGGCATGGGGGTGGGGGCGGGTTCCGGGGTGGGGTCCGGGTCGGGGGGAGGACCGTCGCGTTCGTCGTGTTCCTTCGCCGCGAGGGTGCTGGGGTCATTCATGGAAAGCTCCGTTCGCCGACACGCGGGTCTACACGTCGCGCGCCGGTCATCGTGCGTCATGGGAAGCGCACGCTTGGTAACATTCAGCGGCATCCGCCCGCGCTGCGCCATTCGGGGCGGGCAAACGGGTCTCTCCCCGGGCCGTACGGGGGCGCCGTCCGGACACGCGCCGGCCGGCACGGGCCGAGGACCCCGGGCCGGGCACAGTGGGCCGGGTCCCGTCGCTCAGGAGGGTGCCGCCGTGCCCGATCCCCGCTCCGCCCGCCACCGAGGCTCCGGCCGGAAGCCGGGCGCGCTGCTGTCCGCGGCGCTCCTGCTCTGCGCCGCCGGGTGGGGCCCGCCCGCCGCCGGAGCCGCGGGCGTCCCGGCCGGCGGGAGCGCG
>NZ_JBHWBP010000725.1:0-1071 GCF_042735575.1 Streptomyces sp. NPDC059564
CCTCCCGCCTCGGCGGTGGCGAGGAGCCGCCGGATCGCCTCCAGCTCGCCGTCCCTGCCCCGCAGTTCGTCGTCTCCGTGGCCGGTGCGCGTACCGATGTCCATGATCGCCCCCTCGGAGCTCATGATGCCAGCCTCGCCGGGCGCCCCGACTGGTCATATGACAGAAGCGGGCGCCCACGGTCGCCTGACAGCCTGCGCGTGAGTGTGGAGAGCAACCGAGACACCTGGAAAGCCGGAGCGCGATGTCATTGTCCGAGCAGCCTCGTCCGGGCCGACCCGCCGGTCCGTACGTTCCTGCTGATCAGCCCGGCCCGGTGTCCCTGGGCGTCGCCGCACGGCTCCTCGACGCCCAGCCGGGCGGCGGCCCTTCGGGACGTGCGCGGCTCGACGTCCTCCGACGGGCGGAGGGCGACCCCCTGACGCTCGTCGAGCTCGGCCGGGCGTGCACCCCGCTCACCGGAGACGCGGCTCTCCTGGGCGAGGCCCTGCCCGAGGGGGAGCCCTCCTTCCGGTCCACGCCGCGCATCCGACACGCGTACCGGGAGCATCTGGGGGCTCTGCCCGAGGCGGCCCGGCGCGCACTGCTGTATGCCGCCGCGGGCTGGCCTGACGGCGAACTCGGCACGGTGATGGCCGCGTTGGGCACCGACGACCTCGCGGTATGGGATCCGGCGGAGGAGGCCGGGCTGATCACCGTCGCCGACGGCCGCCTCGCGTTCGGGCATCCGCTGATCCGCGCGGCGGCGTTCCACGGCCGGTCGGCCGGGGCGCGTCAGCGAGCACATCGGGACCTGGCGGCGGTATCGGGCCGGAGTGCGGCGAGCCGTGCCCGGCATCTGGCGGAGGCGTCGATCGAGCCGGACGAGACCGTGGCCGAAGCCCTCGAAACCGCTGCCGCCGGGCACCGCCTGACCGGCGACCTCTTCGCCGGCGCGAGGGCCCTGGAGCAGGCGGCGCGGCTCAGCGTCCGCGACACCGACCGGGCCGGCCGACTGGCCGGCGCCCTGACCGCCGCGAGCCGCCTCGGGAACCCGGAGTGGGTCCGGGACCTGTACGAGCGCTTCAGCAG
>NZ_JBHWBP010000726.1:0-1071 GCF_042735575.1 Streptomyces sp. NPDC059564
GGCTGGGGGTGGGCTTCGTAGTGGGTGCGACCGGGGCCGGGGCGGCAGGCGAGGGCGTCGCCGCGGGTGGAGTGGCGGCGGGCGGGTTGTTGTCGCCGGTCCGGGACTCCGACGGCGCCGGGGCCGGAGGCGTGGGGTTGGGGGCGTCGGCGGGGAGGGCGATCTGCTGCCCGGGGTAGATCAGGTTCGGGTCGGTGAACGGACCGGCGCCGTCGGGCAGAGGCGTGCCCTTGTTCAGCTCGAAGACTTCCGGATACCGGTCGGCGTCTCCCAGTTGCTCGTCGGCAATGGAGGAGAGGCTGTCTCCCGCGCGAACGCTGTACTGGGCCTGTCCTGCCCGAGCGGCGACGGCTTCGCCGCGATCGCCCTGGGCGTGGAGTCCCGTGCTCGGGGGAGCAGAAGCGTCGCCGGGGAGGAAGAGCACCCATCCGGGCTGGATGGGCTGGTCGGCATGGAACGTCGTCCCATCGGCCATCGCACGGCCCTCGTTGAGAGCGGCGATCTCCTCCCACCGGGAGGCGTCGCCCAGAGTGGTCTCGGCGATCGACCACAGGCTCTCGGCCGGCCGCAGGTCCCGCACGGTGTGCGTCACCGTTCCCGTTCCGGTCTCCTCGACCGATCCCGCACTCGCGCGGGCGCTGTCGGCCGCGTCCACGCCGGGTACGGCGGCCGCGCTCACGCTCACCGGCGCGGCCGGGACGGGTGCGGCGGTGGCGGTGGCGGTGGCGGCGAGGGCGGTACCGGCGGGCAGCGCCAGCAGGACGGCCCCTACGAGCGACGCGGCAGCCCGCTGCCCTACCAAGCCCCGGATCTGCGGGGCACTGCGCCCGCGCAGTTGGGCGGGGATCTCTAGCAGGACCGCGACGGCGAACTGGCTCCAGCCGATCCACCCGGAGGCGGCCAGGAGCAGCAGGAAGACCTGTCCGGAGTCGTCGGTGGACAGCAGGTTCGACAGGGCGGCGATGCCGGGTGGTCCGACCTGCGTGGTGGCCCACCACAGCAGGATGGGGAGGCCAGCCAGGAGGGCGGTGAGGAGGGTCAGGGAGAGCAGGCCGCGCCTGAGGGCGGCCG
>NZ_JBHWBP010000727.1:0-1069 GCF_042735575.1 Streptomyces sp. NPDC059564
TTCAGTTCCTTCTCGATCAGGCCCTCCTGGAGGCCGACCAGGGCGGTGGCGTGCGTCAGGTTCGGGAAGTACCCGATGCGGACCTCGGAGGCCGAGAGCTTCTTGCCGCCGTCGGCGGCGACGTTGGACGCCGCGGTGTCCTTGGGCTCGTCCTTCTTCGCCTCGGAGCCGTAGCCGCAGGAGGCGAGGGCGCCGATCAGGAGCGGCAGCGCGGCGGCGGCGACGATGCCGCGGCGCAGGGTGGTGCGGGTGGTAACGGTGGCAGGCACGGGAGGACTTCCTCTCGTAGCGTCATGGCGTCATGACGCACGTCTTCGTCTGTGGAGCAAGGACAGGTACAGCTCGTGGGGGGTGAGGGCGCGCATGCGGTGCGCGTACGTCATCGCGCACATCGCGCCACCCCTCCCTGGCCGCTGCCGAGGGCGCCGCTGCCTACGCGGCCGCCCTCCTTCGCGAAGGTGGAGTAGATGTCGGCGAGCATGATCTAGAAGTCCCACCCTTCTTCATCCGCCTGGACGGTCGTCCGGGCCTGGGAGGCGAAGGACTCGCCCGCCATGCCCGCCGCCAGGGTGGTGCCGTCGGCCGGGTCGATCAGCAGGAACGATCCGGTGCGGCGCGAGTCGGCGTAGGCGTCGAGCGCGAGCGGCTCGGCGGTCCGTACGACGACCCGGCCGATGTCGTTGGCGACGAGCTGGCCCGGGTCCGGGTGCTGGGACAGGTCGTCCAGGGTCAGCCGGGAGGGGATCTCCTTGACGATCGCCTTGACCGTGCGGGTGGTGTGCTTGAGCAGCACCCGCGCGCCCACGGCCAGCGGCTGGTCGGCCACGTGGCAGACCGTCGCGACGACGTCCTGCGTGGTGGCCGGGGCGCTCGCGGACGGCGCGATCAGGTCGCCGCGCGAGATGTCGATGTCGTCCTTCAGCCGGACCGTCACCGACTGCGGGGCCCAGGCGATGTCGACGCTCTCGCCGAGCGCGTCGATGGCCTCGATGGTGCTGGTGCGGCCCGACGGCAGGACGGTGACGGCTTCGCCGACGCGCAGGACGCCGGAGGCGATCTGGCCGGCGTA
>NZ_JBHWBP010000728.1:0-1062 GCF_042735575.1 Streptomyces sp. NPDC059564
TGTGTTGTCCTGGGACGTTGGTGACACGCGTGCTGGGTTCTTGAAATGGGTGAGGGCCTCCGGGTTCGGTGTGGATTGCGACATCTACATCGATCCGAGGAGGCCCTCGTGGTCCACCGTAATGCCCCGCTGACCGAGACCGGGCGACTTCGACTGGCCCGCTGTGTCGTGGACGACGGCTGGCCCGTGCGGCGGGCCGCGGAACGCTTCCAGGTCAGCCACACCACCGCCGCTCGCTGGGCCACCCGCTACCGACAACTCGGCATCGCCGGAATGCGTGACCGCTCCAGCCGGCCCCGCCACCAGCCCGCCAGGACGCCGGCTGCCGTGGAGGAACACGTGCTGCGGCTGCGGCGCGAACACCGGATCGGCCCACTGCGGCTGGCCGCCCGATGCGGCATCGCACCCTCGACAGCCCACCGCATCCTGACCCGCCACGGACTACCGCCGCTGGCCGCACTCGACCGGGCCACCGGCGAACCCGTCCGCCGGTACGAACGCGCCCGCCCGGGCGAGCTGGTCCACATCGACGTCAAGAAACTCGGCCGGATCCCCGACGGCGGCGGCCACCAGGCCCTCGGCAGAGCCGAAGGACGCCGCAACAAGACCGGCACCGGCTGGGCCTACCTCCACACCGCCCTCGACGACCACACCCGCCTCGCCTACACCGAAGACCTGCCCGACGAGACCGCCCCGACCTGCGCGGCCTTCCTCGCCCGGGCGACCGCCTGGTTCGCATCCCTGGGCATCACCGTCGAACGGGTCCTGACCGACAACGCCTGGGCCTACAGCAAGAACACCTGGCGCCAGACCTGCCGTGACCTGGGCATCAGCCCACGCTGGACCAGGCCCTGGCGCCCGCAGACCAACGGCAAGGTCGAACGCTTCCACCGGACCCTGCTCGACGAATGGGCCTACCAACGGCCCTACACCTCAGACGCCGAACGCCAGGCCGCGTTCACCGACTGGATCCACTGGTACAACTACCACCGACCCCACACCGGGATCGCAGGCCAAACACCCGCCAGCCGCGTCACCAACCTGTCCGGACAACACACCTAG
>NZ_JBHWBP010000729.1:0-1058 GCF_042735575.1 Streptomyces sp. NPDC059564
GAGCTCGAACTGATCCGCACCCCGGTGATGTCCTGCTACCGCATCGCCGTCATCAGCCTCAAGGGCGGCGTCGGCAAGACCACGACCACCACCGCCCTCGGCGCGACCCTCGCCACCGAGCGCCAGGACAAGATCCTGGCCATCGACGCGAACCCCGACGCCGGCACCCTCGGCCGCCGCGTCCGCCGCGAGACCGGCGCGACGATCCGGGACCTGGTCCAGGCGATCCCGTACCTGCACTCGTACATGGACATCCGGCGGTTCACCTCGCAGGCCCCCTCCGGCCTGGAGATCATCGCCAACGACGTGGACCCGGCGGTCTCGACGACCTTCAACGACGAGGACTACCGCCGCGTCATCGAGACGCTCGGCCGCCAGTACCCGATCATCCTCACCGACTCGGGCACGGGACTGCTCTACTCCGCCATGCGCGGCGTCCTGGACCTGGCCGATCAGCTGATCATCATCTCGACCCCGTCGGTGGACGGCGCGAGCAGCGCCAGCACCACCCTCGACTGGCTCTCCGCCCACGGGTACGCGGACCTCGTCTCGCGCTCCCTCACCGTCATCTCCGGCGTCCGCGAGACCGCCAAGATGATCAAGGTGGAGGACATCGTGCAGCACTTCGAGACCCGCTGCCGCGGCGTCGTCGTGGTGCCGTTCGACGAGCACCTCGCGGCGGGGGCCGAGGTCGACCTCGACCTGATGCGCCCGAAGACCCGGGAGGCGTACTTCAACCTCTCCGCGCTGGTCGCCGAGGACTTCGTACGCGCCCAGCAGCAGGCGGCGCAGGCGCACTGGGGCGGCCCCCAGCAGGGCCAGCAGCCGCAGCCGCCTCAGCAACCCCAGCAGCAGCCGTACCCGCAGCAGGCCCCGCAGCCCGCGGGCCCGTACCAGCAGCCCCAGCAGCCCCCGTACGGCGGCCAGCCCTACCCGCAGCCCGGCCAGCCCTGGCAGCAGCCCCCGGGCCAGCCCCCGCGCGACCCCCGCCTCGGCTGAGGGACCCGTACACGCGGACACGCGAGAGGGCCCGTACCGTCCCCAGGACGGTACGGGCC
>NZ_JBHWBP010000730.1:0-1050 GCF_042735575.1 Streptomyces sp. NPDC059564
GGCGGCACTCCCCGAGGTGGAGAGCGCCGTGGGCCTCGGCAAGGGCGTCGCCGAGGTCGACGGCTCCGGACGCGCCCTGACGGTCACCGACCCGGCCGCCCTCGCCGTCGGCCTCGACCTCGGCGCCGTCGACGGACGCCTCGACTCCCTCGGCACGGACGGGATCGCCGTCAGCGCCAAGGAGGCCGCCCGGCACGACTGGCGGCCCGGCAGCGGCGTCGAACTCGCCTTCACCGACGGGCAGAAGCGGCCCTTCACCGTCCGCGCCGTCTACGGCCGCCCCGACCTCGCCGGCGACTACCTGATCACGCGCGCCGCCTGGGCCCCGCACCGGGCCCAGGACACCGACACCCTCGTCACCGTCACCTTCAAGCCCGGGGTGACGACCGAGGACGGGGCGGCGGCGGTCCAGCGCACGGCAGCCCGGTACGGCGGCCCCGAGGTCCAGACCCGGGCGCAGTACGCGGCCTCGTCGGCGGGCGGCATCGACATGATGCTCACCCTCGTCTACGCGCTCCTCGCCCTCGCCGTGCTCATCGCCCTGCTCGGCATCGCCAACACCCTCACCCTCTCCGTGCACGAACGCACCCGTGAACTGGGGCTGCTCCGCGCCGTCGGCCAGAGCCGCGCCCAGCTGCGGGCGATGGTCCGCTGGGAGTCCGTCCTGGTCGCCGCCTTCGGCACGGCGGGCGGCCTGCTCCTCGGCGGCATCCTCGGCTGGGTCCTGGTCAGGGCCTCGGACGCGACGGACGACAGCGGCCTCGTATTCGCCGTCCCGCCCGCCCAACTCGCCGTGGTCGCCCTGGTCGGAGTGACGGCGGGCATCCTCGCGGCCCTCCGCCCGGCCCACCGCGCGGCCCGCCTGGACATCCTGCGCGCCGTCGCCGCGGACTAGGTCGGCTCCTGGGTCACCTTGAGGTGCCCCCCGCCCCGGCCGGACCCGGCATCCTGGTCGAGATCGAAGCCACCGCGGTCATCGACCGAGGATGACCAGCTGCCGGGTCGCGCGGGTCATCGCGACGTAACGGTCGACGGCTCCCTCGATGCCCT
>NZ_JBHWBP010000731.1:0-1033 GCF_042735575.1 Streptomyces sp. NPDC059564
GAGGAGGAGGCGGCGGGCTTGTCGTCCGCGGCGTCCTTCTTCGTGTCGTCCCGGGTCAGGACGAAGGCGGCGGTTCCGGCCGCGGTCACGACGACCGCCGCGGCCGCGACGATGGCCACGGTCTTCGTCGAGAAGGAGCTCCCGCCGCGCTGCGGGGGCTGCTGGCCCCACGGCTGGGCCGGGGGCGGGGTCTGATAGCCCGCCTGCGGGTACCCGTAGCCGGGCTGCTGCTCACCGAACCCCTGCTGCTGCGGCGGCTGCTGCGGCTGCTGCTGGTACGGGTTCGGCTGTCCCGGTTGCTGGTACGGGTTCTGTCGCGGGTCCTGGGGGTTCTGCTCGCCCCCGGGCGACTGCTGCTGTCCTGGCCACATGGCCGGTAACGATAGTGGGAGCGGGAGCCGGGAGCCACGGCCGCCCCCTGGTCGGGTCTGGCCAGGCGGGTCTACTCGTGGGTAACATCGCCTGTCATGAGCGCAGACCAGATGAACGTGGGCGAACTGCTCGCCCAGACCGTGCCGATGGCGGCCACCCTCAACCTCGAATTCATCGAGACCACCCCGGAGCGCGCGGTCGTCCGCCTGCCGGACCAGCCCGCCTTCCACAACCACGTCGGCGGGCCGCACGCCGGCGCGATGTTCACCCTCGCCGAGTCCGCGAGCGGCGCCATCGTCCTGGCCGCCTTCGGCGACCAGCTCTCGCGCGCCGTGCCGCTGGCCGTCCGCGCCGAGATCGGCTACAAGAAGCTCGCCAAGGGCGTCGTCACCGCCACCGCCACCCTCGGCCGCCCGGCCGCCGACGTCGTGGCCGAACTGGACGCGGGCGGCCGCCCCGAGTTCCCCGTCTCCATCGCCATCCAGCGCGAGGACGAGGCCGTCACCGGCGAGATGACCGTCGTCTGGACCCTGCGGCCCAACGCGTAACGCGGATCTCGCGGCGGCCGCGGCGCCGCGCCGCGGCCGCCGCAGGGCTGAACCTCGCCGCGGCCAGGGCGCGTCCCGCCCGGACGCGGCGGGCCGGCGGCGCACAGTGGCCC